>JAIRTY010000549.1 GCA_031254715.1 Nocardiopsaceae bacterium
GTGTGCTCTTCCGATCTCTGGGGGGGTCGCCCCCCCGGGCTAGCACTGTTGCCGCTGGCGCAGGCGGACGACGGGGCGGATGCTGCGGATGCCGCCGGTGCCAAGGCCGCCCGGCTGGCGGCCGCCAGCCGGGCCGGGCTGCCGGTCCTGCCGGGCTGGGTGGTGCCGTGCGGCCAGGCCCGGCCCGCGCTGCGGGCCGGGGCGGCGGCAGTCCGGGCCGGCCGGGCGGCAGCCGCCCGGCGGGCCGTGCTGTCCCGCCCGCTGGACCCGGCGCTGGCGGCGGAACTGGCCGCGGCCGTGACCGGACTCGGCGGCCGGGTGATCGTCCGCTCCTCCAGCCCGCTTGAGCGCGACCCGCGGTGGTCGGGCGCGTTCCGCTCGGTCGCCGAGGTCGGCAGCCAGGATGTGGCGACGGCGGTCCGGAGCTGCTGGTCGGCCGCTTTCGCGGCCGACCCGCTGGCCCGGCTGGCGGCAGCAGGCCTGCCGGTCGAGGCGCTGGAACTGGCGCTGCTCATCCAGCCGGAGCTGCGCCCGGACGCCGGCGGGGTGGCGCGGGTGACTCCGGGCACCCCGGCGGCCGTCAGCGTTCCGGGTTTTACCCCCTATAAGGGGGAAAACTCGAAAAGATCATGGAGCCGGGCGCCAGCGTCCGGCACCGAGGTGCTCATCGAGGGCGTCAGCGGGCACCCCGGCCCGCTGCTATCAGGCTGGGCCGAGGGTGAGTCCGCCCGGGTCTGGCTGCCCCCGCGCGAGGCGGCCGACGGGGACGCCAGCCTTCCGGCCGGCGGCCTGGCCAGGCTGATCGGTCCGGCCGCGGTCATGACCGTGGCCCGGCTCGCCGCCCGGGCGTACTCGCTGCTCGGGGACGACACGATCGAGTGGGCGGTCTGCGGCGGCCAGGCCTGGCTGCTCCAGTCACTGACCGGCGGCGCCCGGCCGCGGACCGGGCCGGAGGTGGGCCGCGGTCCAGACTCACGGACCTCGCCGGACTCACGGACCTCGCGGGACGCACGGACCGGGCCGGACGCACGGACCGGGCCGGACTCACGGACCGGGCCGGACGCACGGACCGGGCCGGGCCCGGCCGGCCTCGCTGCCGGCGCCATGCTCCCGCCGGGTGAGGACCTGGCCGGGCGGGAGCGGATGCCGCTGCTCGCCTCGGCCGTGCAGGGGCGTGGCCACCACCTCCGGGGCCGCCCAGCGGCGGCCGGGACCGCGGCCGGGCGGCTGGTCGCCTGCCGCCCGCACCAGCGGCCGGATGCCGGTACCGACGCGATCCTGCTGGTGGACCGCCCGCTACCGGCCCTGGCCCCGCTGCTGTACAGCGCGCGTGGCGTGATCGCCCGGCAGGGCGCGGCGGGCTCGCACCTGGCCGAGGTGGCGCGCAGCCTCGCCGTGCCGATGGTGACCGGGTGCCGGCCCGAGACGGTGACCCGCTCCCGGCCGCCGGGCACCTGCTGGCTGGCGGCGATCGACGGCTCCACCGGCGAGGTGGCGCTGCTCCCGGGCTGACCCGGAAGGGAGTTCGCATGCACCATTCCACCCAGGCCCGGCCGGAGGACTGGGCCGGGCCGGAACCCAGCGTGATGCGCAGCCTGCCCGCCCGGCACCGGGTGAAGCTGGTCCTGCACCGGGGCATCCTGTCCGGGGCCATCCCCGGCGGGACGCGGCTCGTCCAGTCGAGCATCGCCGAGGAACTGGCTGTCAGCACTCGCCCGGTCAGGGACGCGCTGCGGGAGCTCGCCGCCGAGGGCTTCGTCCGGCTCGACGACCGCGGCGCGGCCGTGGTGCACGAGCTGTGCTGGAGCGACCTCGAGGAGATCTACCAGATCCGGATGATGCTGGAGCCGGTGGCGGCCGCGCGGGCGGCCTGCCATGCCAGCGAGGAAGACGTGCTGCGGGCGGTCGGGCTGCTGGCAGCGATGGAAACCGAGACCGACGCGGCACGGTGGGCCGAGTACAACTCCGGCTTCCACGGCCTGCTCGACGAGGCGGCCAGCAGCCCCCGGCTGGTGGCGATCCTGGGGAACCTGCGCGAGCTGTCCGCGCTGTACATCCGGCACGCGATCCTGACCCTGCCGGATCGCGCCCGGCAGGCCAGTGCCGAGCATGAGGAGATCCTGCGGGCGATCATCGCCCGTGACCCGTCGGCAGCGGCCGATGCCGCGGTCCGCCATCTCGACGGCACGCTGCAGGCCCTGACCATGCGCCGGCTCGGTGCCCGGCCCGGCGGCGCCCGGTTAGCCCGGCTCCGGGCCCGGGGCAGGGCGTAGGGCGGGCGGCCGGTGGCGCGCCGGGTCGCGGTAGTGCCGGGGGACGGCATCGGACGGGAAGTGATCCCGGCGGCTGTCCGGGTGATCGGCGGGCTTGGGCTCGGTCTCGAGTTCGATGTGGTGGCAGCGGGCGCGGAGCGGTTCCTGGCGACCGGGCAGGCCCTCAGCGACGACGAGTTCGGGCGGCTGACGGACGCCGACGCGATCCTGCTGGGCGCGATCGGCGACCCGCGGGTCACCGACCCGGCCTACACGGCCCAGACGCTGGGCCGGATCCGCGGCGAGCTTGACCTGTACGCGAACGTGCGGCCCGCCAGGCTGCTTGACCAGCGGCTGAGCCCGCTGCGCGACCCCGGGCGGCGGCCCGTCGACCTCGTCGTGGTCCGGGAGAACACCGAGGGCCTGTACACCAGCCTGGGCGGCCGGCTGCGGCCGGGCACGCCCGCCGAGACCGCGCTCCAGCAGCACATCAGCACCTACCACGGGGTGTCGCGCGTGATCGCGCACGCGTTCTCGATAGCGCGCACCGAAGTGGTCATGGCCGGCAAGGCGAACGCGATGCCGCATGCGGGCGCGCTGTGGCAGCGGTGCTGGGACGAGGCCCGCGCGGCTCATCCCGGCGTGCCCGCCCGCCAGCTCGCGATCGACGCCTGCGCCCTGCACATGATCACTGACCCGCCGCGGTTCGACGTCATCGTCGCCGAGAACTGCTTCGGCGACATCCTGAGTGACATCGCCGCCGGGCTGGCGGGCGGCCTGGGCCTGGCGCCGTCGGCCAACCTGAATCCCGGGACCGGCCGGGGCATGTTCGAGCCGGTGCACGGGAGCGCGCCCGATATCGCCGGGACCGGCGCTGCCAACCCGGTGGCGGCGATCCGGACCGGCGCGCTCATGCTGGCCCACCTCGGCTTCCCCGCCGAGGCGGAGGCGCTCGAGGCCGCCGCCGCTGACGCCGTCCGCTGCCGGGAGTGCACCCCGGACGCTGGCGGCAGCCTGTCCACCGGGCAGGCCACGGCGGCTGTCGCCCGGCGGCTCGGCTGACCCGGGAGCTGACGCAGGAGCAGACGCGACAGGAGAGCGCGCATGGATTTCGCCCTGACCAGCGAGCAGCAGCGGCTGCAGCGGATCGCCCGCCAGTTCGCCTACACCGAGCTGTGGCCGGCCGCGCAGCGACTGGACAAGGCGGCAGCGCCGCGGGACGCGTTCCCTGCCAGCCTGGTCCGGCGGGCCTCCGAGCTCGGCCTGCGGACGATCACGATCCCCGGCGAGTACGGCGGGCCCGGCGCCGGCCTGCTGACCGAGGTGGTGGTGATGGAGGAGATCGCGACCGGCGACTGCGGGTTCGCGATGACCCTGGCGCACGCGTGGCGGGAAGGCAGCCTGCTGGCCCGCTGGACCACGCCGGAGCAGCGGGAGCGGTTCCTGCCGGAGTTCCTGGCGGACCCCGGCTACCTGACCGCGCTGGCGTCGACGGAAACGCACGCCGGCTCCGACCACGGCCTGCCCTACGCGGGCGACCTGACGGCCGGCCCGCAGACCACCGCGGTGGCCGACGGCGACTGCTGGGTGATCAACGGCCGCAAGAGATTCATTACCAACGGGAACGTTGCCCGGCTGGTGGTGGTGTGGGCGCGCACAGAGACCGGCCGGCCGTGGACCGAAGGGACGTCCGGCTTCCTGGTCCCGGCGGGAACCCCGGGGCTGCAGCCCGGGCGCACCGAGGACAAGCTGGGGCTGCGGCTCAACCAGAACACCGAGCTCGTGTTCACCGACTGCCGCGTCCCGGGCGCCAACCTGATCGGGGAGCTGAACCGCGGCTACCAGTTGTCCGAGGCGAGCATGGCGGGCAGCAAGGCCCGGGAGGCCGCCCGGGCGCTCGGGGTGGCCCGCTCCGCTTACGAGCTGGCCCTGGCCTGGGCCCGGCAACGGGTGCAGGGCGGCCAGGCCATCATCGGGCACGACCTGATCGCGACCCGGCTGGCCGGAGTGCTGCAGGAGATCGAGCTGGCGCGGACGCTGATCTGGCGCGCCGCCTGGGCAGTCGATCACGACCCGGAGCGGAGCCGCCCGCTGGAGGACTTCGCCATGCTGTACGCGTCCGAGATGGGCGTCCGGGCGGTGACGCAGTGCCTGCGCATCTTCGGCGCGCGCGGCTCGCTCCGGGACTGGCCGATGGAGAAGCTGGTCAGGGACGCCGCCACGATCATGCTGCCGCCGATCGGTAACGAGGCGGCCTGGATCCGGGCCGCCCGGTTCATCCGGCAGCACGGCGAGCCGGACCCGCTGGTCCGGTCGGACGGCCCGGACGGGCTCACGCTCCCGTTCACGCCGCCAGCGGATTGAGACGCTCCCGGGGCGCCGACGTAAGTGATTAGAGTTGCATCAAATCACGTTATGATCACTACGTAGCCGCTTGCTGGCGCGGCTTTCCGCTACGTGATTGCATTAATCAGGACGTGGCAGGGAGTGGTGGTCATGAGTAAATCATTGGGCCGGCGGCGCTGGCTGGCGGTGGCGGCCGTGACCGCCGCGGCGGCGACGGCCGCGGCCTGCGGCAGCGGCGGCTCGTCCGGCGGCAGTGTGTCCCCCCACGCGCCGGTCAAGGTCGGCTACCTTGTCCCGATGACCGGGGTGTTCACCAAGAACGGCGTCAGCGAGGAAAACGGCTTCAAGCTCGGGCTGAAGCAGTTCGGGAGCTCGGTCGACGGGCACCCGATCCAGGTGACCTACGTCAACGACCAGGGTGACCCGTCGGTGAGCCTGGCCGACGCCAGGAAGCTCGTCACCGCCAACCACGTGCAACTGGTGGAGGGCCCGCTGGTCTCCAGCGCGATCGCTGCGGTCGCGCCGTACGTGCTCGGCCAGGGGGTCCCCGAGGACGACCTGTACCTTGCGAGCCCGCAGCAGGCGCAGTTCTACTCCAAGTACGGCCTGGGCCTGACCTCGGGCTGGGACGGCTTCGCGCCGACCACGGTCGGCGCCCGCTGGGCGTACAACACGATGCACTGGCGGCACATCACCACCGTCGGGCTCGGCATCTCCTTCGGATGGCAGGGCGTGGGCGGGTTCGCTTCACAGTTCACGAAGCTGGGCGGCAAGATCGACAAGTCGATCTGGGTGCCGGTGAACAGCGTCGACCTGTCGTCCTTCGTGTCGGCCATCCCGGCCAGCACCCAGGCGGTGTTCGTGGTCCTGTCCGGTCCCCAGGCGGCCAACTTCGTCAACTCCTACCAGCAGTTCGGGCTGAAGAAGAAGGTCCCGCTGATGGGCATCACGACCCTGACCGACCAGGCCGCGCTGCCGGCCGAGAAGCCGTCGGCCGCCCTCGGCGTCTACACCGACGCGCAGTACTGCGACGGCAACCAGGCCCCGGTCAATCAGAAGTTCGCCAACGCGTACCACGCGAAGTTCGGCGAGTACCCCTCCTACTACTCCGACGCCGGGTTCACCAAGGCACAGATCCTGGTCACCGCGCTCAAGGCCCTGCACGGCAAGGTCACAAGCGGGAAGGCTCTCTCCGACGCGATGCGGGCAGTCACGATCACCTCGCCGCGGGGGCCGGTGTCGCTGGACCATTCCACCTGGTCGCCGGTACAGAACCAGTACATCTGCAAGGTAGAGCAGGCCGGCGGGAGCCTGCGGAACGTGCCCATCACGACCTTCCGGAACGTCCCGCCCTGGGGCACGCTGCCGAAGGCGGCCTGGCAGCCGGTGTTCGCCCGGACCAGCTCCGGCCCGCCGAGCTTCTAGCGGGGCGCCCCGGTGCTGATCGACATCCACAACCACGTCATGCCGGACGAGGCGCTCGGCGTGCTGCAGCGCGACCCCGGCTACGGCGTCACGATAGAGGGTGACCGGTGGACCGGCGGCCACCACGTGCCGTTCACGATCACGGCCTCGTTCCGTGACCCGGACGCGAAGCTCGCCGAGATGGGCGCGAACGGGATCGGCTCGGCGGTGGTCTCGTGCCCGCCGCCGATGTTCTGCTACCACGTGAGCAGCGACGCCGGCGCCGTGTTCTGCGAGGCGGCGAACGACGGGATGGCCCGGTTCTGCGCCGCCAGCCCCGGCCGGCTGCGCTGGCTCGCCAACCTCCCCATGCAGGACCCGGCCCGGGCCGCCGAGTGCTACCGGGCTGCCGCCGGGCAGGGCGCGGCGGGCGCGGCGGTCGGCACCTCCATCGCAGGCCGGCGGCTTGACGAGCCCTCGTTCGAGGAGTTCTGGGACACCGCGGCGGCGGTCGGGCGGCCGGTGCTGATCCATCCCGCTTTCAACGAGCCGCACGCCGGGCTCGAGCCCTACTACCTCCAGAACGTTCTCGGCAACCCGCTGGAGACCACGCTGACCCTGGAGCGGTTGATCTGCGCCGGGGTGCTGACCCGCCATCAGGAACTGCGGGTGGTGGCCCTGCACGGGGGCGGCTACCTGCCCTACCAGGCCGGCCGGCTGGCCCACGCCTGCGGGGTCCGGCCGGAGATCCCGGTCGGCGCTGACGATGTCTGGCGGGCCTTCGACCAGCTCTACTTCGACACGATCACGCATGACCTGGCGGCGCTGCGGTACCTGGCGCAGCGGGTCGGCGCCGGGCACGTGCTGCTCGGCACGGACCTGCCGTTCGATATGGCGATGCAGGCGCCAGCCGCCGCGCTGGCGGAGGCGTTCGGCGAGCCGGACCGCAGCCGGATCGGGGCCGCCAACGCGGCCCGGCTGTTCGGCCTGGACGGCATGCTCGGGGCAGGCGGCGCGGACTCCGGATAGCGGCCGGATACTGTCGGTGGCGCCGGGTAGCGTGACCGCCGATGTCCAGGGAAGCCCAGGCGCGGGCGCCGCTGCAGGCGGCTGACCGCGCCGGCCGCTCCGGCAGCGGGCGATCCCCGCGGGCAGTGCTGATCGTGATGTGCGCCGGCTACTTCCTGGTGCTGCTGGACGTCACCATCGTCAACGTCGCGCTCCCGCAGATCAGGGCCGGCCTTGCCACCAGCGTCACCGGGCTGCAGTGGGTGGTCGACGGGTATGCGCTGCCGCTCGCCGCGCTCATGCTGGCCGGCGGCACCGTTGGCGACCTGCGCGGGCACAAGCGGATCGTGCAGGCCGGGTTTGCCCTGTTCGGGGCCGCCTCGCTCGGCTGCGGCCTCGCGCCGGGGGTGGCGGTGCTGGTGGCGGCCCGGGTGGTGCAGGGCGCCGGGGCGGCGCTGCTGCTGCCGGGCACGCTGGCGATCATCAGCCACGCGTTCCCCCGCGGCCCCGCGCAGGCCCGGGCGATCGGCATCTGGGCCGGGATCGGGAGCCTGGCGCTGCCAGCCGGGCCGTTGCTGGGCGGAGGGCTTATCGCCGCGTTCGGGTGGCGGGCGATCTTCCTGATCAACGTGCCGATCGTGATAGCGGTCGTGGCCGCCGCCCAGCTGGTGGTGGGCGAGAGCACCGGTCCGCGGGGCCGGCGGCTTGACCTGACCGGGGTCCTGCTCGGCGGGCTCTTCCTGCTGGCCATGGTGTTCGCGGTGATCCAGGGCGGCCGCGCGGGCGCGGCGTCGCCGGCCGTGATCGGCGCCGCGCTGATCGCGGCCGCGGCGCTGGCCGCGTTCGTCCTCACCGAGTGGCGGCGGGGGGAACAGGCCGTGCTGCCGCTGCCGTTGCTGCGCCGCCCCGCGTTCACGGTGGCGAACGGCGCGGCCGGGATCATGAACCTGGGCTCGCTGGGGGCACTGTTCGTGCTGACGCTGTATCTGCAGTCGGTGCACGGCTATCAGCCGCTGACGGCCGGGCTGGCCCTGGTGCCGCTGTTCGCCCCGCTGGCCGTGCTGGCGCCGCCGACCGGCCGGCTCATCAGCCGGATCGGGCCGAAGCTGCCTGCCGCGGCCGGGTTCGTGCTCGCCGGAGCCGGGCTCGCGCTGCTGACCGGGGCCGGCGGGCGGTCCTCCTACCTGGTGCTGCTGCCCGCGTTCCTGCTCTGGGGCGCCGGCCTGGGGCTCGTGACCCCGGCCGTGGTGGCGGCCGCGATCGAGGCGGTCCCGCCCGGGCGGGCCGGGCTCGCCTCCGGCATCAGCAACACCGCACGGCAGGCGGGCGGCGCGGCCGGGATCGCGCTGGCCGGCGCGATCGCTGGCCAGCCAGGTCCCGGCTTCGTCCCGGGGTTCCACGTCGTGGCCGCCGCTGCCGCCTG
>JAIRTY010000558.1 GCA_031254715.1 Nocardiopsaceae bacterium
CTTCGTGTTCAGCTCCGACAACGGCTACCACATGGGTCAGTTCCGGCTGATGCCCGGCAAGACCACGGCGTACGACACCGACATCAAGGTCCCGCTGATCGTCGCCGGGCCGTCCGTGCCCGTGGCCGGCGCCAGCAGCCCCGGCCTGAGCCGGACGTGGATCGGGGTGCCGCCGGGCGTATGCATGAGCGCGTTGGACATCAGGTTGCTGATCACCTGACGGAGCCGGGCCTCGTCGCCGAGCACCAGGAATGCCGGGCCGGATCCGACCTCCAGGTCAACCGAACGGTCGGTTGCGATCATGCGGGCGTCCTGGACCGCATCGGCGGCCAGCGTCAGCAGGTCCACCAGCCGGTGCTCAATCGGCCGCTGCTGGTCCAGCCGGGCGAGCAGCAGCAGCTCTTCCACCAGTGCCCCCATCCGGGCGGATTCCTGCTCCACCCGGTCCATGATCCGGTCCAGGCCGGCATCCGCCAGGTCATCACCCGCCGGCGGTTGCCCGGGCTGCGCCGCTGGCCCCGGGGTCCCGTCCGGCAGCTCTCCCCGCCCGGCGGCCGCGCCGTTCTCCGCGCCGCCGCGCTGGCGGTAGTACTCGGCGTAGCCGCGGATGGCCGTCAGCGGAGTCCGCAGCTCATGGCTCGCATCGGCGATGAACTGGCGCATCCGCTCCTCGGACTGCCGGGCGGCCGCCTCTGACCGGGCCCGGGCGTGGAAGGCGGCCTCGATCTGGGACAGCATCGTGTTGAGCGAGCGGCCGAGGCGGCCGACCTCGGTCCGCGGGTCACGGTCGGGCACGCGCCGGGTCAGGTCGCCGGCCGCGATGTCGCGGGCGGTCTGCTCGATGTCGGTGAGCGGCCGCAGGCTGGCCCTGACCGCGGCCACCCCGGCGACGGCCAGCGCGGCCATGATGATCAGGCTTACCAGCAGGTCGATCCGGGCCAGCCAGCCGATGGTCTGGTTGATGTTGCCCAGGTCCACGCCGACCACCAGGGTGCCGGTCCGGGTCGCCCCGCACTGCTCGGTGAACGGGTTGCACGCATGGTAGGCCTGGGGCCCGGAGATGATGCGCCAGTTGTCGTTCCCCGACACCGAGGGAACCGTGGTGAGCTTCCCGGAGTTGGCCTTGAGCCACGCCCTGCCCGCCGGGACCTGGGGGCCCGGGATGGTGAGACGGTGCGCGCTGCCCCAGGACAGCAGTTTCCCCTGCGAGTCGCGCAGCTCAGCCACGTAGCCGGGCAGGGTGAAGACCGGGTTGTGCCCGCCGATCAGGGTGGTGCTGTTGCGTGCCTCTGCATAGAGGTACTGAAGCTGGGAGTCGGCCCGGTCCTGCAGGTAGTTCCCGAACACGGCGAGGCTGCTGACGCTGATGACCGCAAGCGCGACGGCGACCAGCGCCAGCAGGGCCGCGACCAGCTTGACGCGCAGCGGGGTCCGTCCGGGAAGCTGCCGGACTGACCTCCACCAGCTGCTCAACGGGGACCGCACGGACATAGGGACAGTGTTACGAGGACGGGAGCCGGAGTACGTAGCCGACCCCGCGCAGGGTGTGGATCAGCCGCGGCTCGGTGCTGTCAACCTTGCGGCGGAGGACGGACACGTAGGACTCGACGATGCCGGTGTCGCCGCGGAAGTCGTAGTCCCAGACATGGTCGAGGATCTGCATCTTCGACAGCACTCGGTTGGCGTTGCCCATGAAGTACCTGAGCAGCTTGAACTCGGTGGGGGAGAGCTGCACCGGCGTGCCGTCCCGCCACACTTCGTGGCTCTCCTCGTCCAGCTCCAGGTCGGCGAACTTGAGCCGGGGGGTGGGCTGGGTCCCGTCACCCCGGGTCCGGCGCAGCACCGCCCGGATCCTCGCGATGACCTCCTCCAGGCTGAACGGCTTGGTCACATAGTCGTCGCCGCCCAGGGTGAGCCCCCGGACCTTGTCCTCCATCGCGTCCCGGGCGGTGAGGAACACCACCGGCACCCGCGCACCGCCGCCGCGCAGCCGCCGCACCACGTCGAAACCGTCCATGTCCGGCAGCATGATGTCGAGCACGATGAGGTCGGGGCGGTGCCGCTGCGCGGCCTGCACCGCCTCGGTCCCGGCGGAGGCCGTGAAGACGTCGAAGCCCGCGTAACGGAGGCTCGCCGACAGCAGTTCCAGGATGTTCGGCTCATCCTCGACGACCAGCAGCCTGGCCCCCGGCTGCCCCCGCCCGTCGGCTGACGGCATGCTCATGACGTTCATTGTCATACGCCTGCCTGAAGGTTTGCTGAAGGCAATCTCCAGCTACCCTGCCGATGCTATGCGATCACCCAGCGCCGGCCGATACGCCGTCAGGAGGTACGGCCACCCCGTCCGCGGCCGCGGTGGCCCTGGTCCAAAAGCTGATCGCGGCCGCCCGCGAGCCGGCGCCGAGCTTCGAGTAGATCCGGTTCACGTGGTTCTTGACGGTCTTCTCGGCGAGCACCAGCATCGCCGCGATCTCGCCGTTGGAGTGGCCTTGCGCGATCAGCGACATGATCTCCGCTTCGCGCGAGGACAGGCCTAGCAGGCGCGCGGTCCGGGAGGCGCTAGCGCTTCCCATCTGACCTCCAGACTCGGCGGGGTTTCACGGGGCGGGTCGCCCCTCGGCTGGCAATTGGCGGGACCGCGGGACGTCGCCCTGCGGCCGGCCCCGAGGCGATTGAGAACCACTGGACCTGGGTTGCGTGGAATCGTACCGAACGTGACCCCGTATTGCACAACAGTCACAACGCACTGGTGGGGAAGCTGTGCCAGGACCCGGCCGTGGAACCGGCCGGGTCCTGGCACAGACCGGCCCGTGGTCCGGCGCTAGCCCACCTTCGAACCCGTGAGCAGGCTCTTGGGCACGTGCCGGTCGTGGTTCAGGTCATTGAACAGCTGCGAGGCCTGGGCGTGATCCCACTGCAGGGCGTCACCCGCCGCCGGGGTGAAGACCGACCCGCTGATCGGGACGGTTGTCGTCTTGGGGTGGCGGAGCGCGAATGCGACCTGCATGAGCTGGTACAGGTGGGTACCGCGGTCCACGGTGAGGACCCCCGCCGCGCCGAAGGCGGCCGGGATGGAGGAGAACGGGTTCAGCATCGTGCCCGGGCTGGTCAGCTTGTGCAGCAGCGCTGACATGAAGACCCGCTGGTCCTGGACCCGCTGCAGGTCGCTGGTGCCGAAGCTGTGGCGGTCGCGGACGAAGCTCAGCGCCTGGCCGCCGCTCAGCGTGTGGCAGCCCGGCTTGAGGTGCAGGCCTGAGTAGGAGTCCTGGATCGCGGTCTTGAAGCACATCCGGACGCCGCCGACGGCGTTCACCACCCGCACCAGCCCGCCGAAACCAATGCTCATGTAATGGTCGATGCGCAGCCCGGTGGCGCTCTGGACGGTCTCAGCGAGCAGCTTCGGGCCGCCGAACGAGTAGGCAGCGTTGATCTTGTTCCAGCCGTTGCCGGGGATCGGCACGTAGGAGTCCCGCGGGATGCTCACCAGCACCGGCGGCTCGCCGTTGGAGGGCATGTGCAGGACCATCACCGTGTCGGAGCGCCGGCCGCTGACGTCGTGGCCGGTCGAGTAATGGTTCTCCTGCCAGCGGCTCAGGCCCTGGCGGCTGTCCGAGCCGGTGATCAGCCAGTTCGAGCCGGCGCCGGCGGCGGGCCGCTGCGAGTAGTCAACCAGCACGTTCTGCCGGTGCAGCTGGGAGTCAAGGTAGAAGTAACCGGCCACGACCAGGATCAGCACGACCACCACCAGCAGCCCGATGATCTTGAGCCACCGGTGGCGGCGGCGTGGCCGGAAGCCGCCCCGGAATCCCCCGGACAGCGGGCCACGTGCTGGGGTGGGGGGCGCAGCCGTCCCTCCCCCGTAGTCCCGGGCCGGCGGCTGGCTGGGCCAGGCGCTCATGGCGCTCATCGGGCCGGTGGCTCCGGCCTGGCCGCCACCTTGCATCCGGGCCGACGGCTGGGCCCTCGCACCCGGGCTGCCGCCAGCCGCTCCCGGCGCGGCACCGGGCTTCTGTTCACGGAACCAGCCTGCTGGCCATTCGTTCACGGGGTGTCCTCCCACCACATCGTGACCACATCACGTCCGGATGTACCCAGGTCACCGGGGCGCCCATGGTCAGCTCCCGCCGCCAGCAACGCAGCTTCCACTTCACCGGCCCGGTCGGGCGGCAAGCACAGCCGGCGCCTGGTGACCTCCACCAGTTCCGCCATGCTGTGATAGTCGGCCTCGGCCGGGCGGCTCCATTTAGTCTGCCGCGCCCTGACGCTCATCGCAGCCAGGATGTCCAGGACGTCATAAGAGGTTGGGTTTTGCGGCCGTGTCAGGCCCCAGAACCGCTGCCACAACGGGTTGAGCGAGGCGAGGGGGTGGCCGGCGGTTATCTCGGCCACCACCCGGCGACGGGCGTGGCTGGTCAGCGCGGTCAGGAACGGCCCCAGATCAGGCACGTTGTAGAGGACGTTGTAGCAGGTCACCACGTCGGCGGGGGGTATCTCTCCCGCTACGTCCGGCCACCGCCCGGCGACCGGCCGGGTGCTGATCCCGGCGGCGCGGGCCCGCTCGGCAGCCATGCCGAGCATGGCCTCATCGGCGTCGACCAGGGTGAGCTCGGTGATTGCCGGACCGAGCGGCAGGCTGGCAGCGCCGCCGCCGCAGCCCACGTCGAGCACGCTCCCGGCGGGAGCCAGCGCCTCCCAGGCCCGTTCGTAGGAGGGCCCGCCGGGTCCCTGGTGCTGCCGGTCCGCCCGGCGCGCGAAAACCTCGCGGGGCAGCACCCATGGCGAATCAGGGACGGTCGCGGTGATGTGATCCGGGATCGCCCAGGCCGCCAGGTCGGCTTGCCAGCGGTCGAGCAGCTCAGGCAGCGCGGCCACGACAGCCCGTCCCGTCACCGCAATCACAACGCACGCCAAACTATAGCTCGGGGTTTCCACTCGTCTTCTGGCCGCGGAGGACGGCCCGGCCCGGCGGGGCCGCGCCAGACTGCGCCCGGCCGTCCTCAGCGCGCGGGGCGTCCGGGAGCGGGAGCTGCCCGTCCTGGGGCGGGCCGGGGCGGGTCAGGGGCCGTCCGCAGCCGACGGCAGACTGCCTGGGCCTGCCCGTCCGGCCCGGCGGGTCAGGGGCCGTCCGCAGCCGACGGCAGACTACCCAGGCTTGCCCGTCCGGGCCCGGCCGGTCAGGGGGCCGTCCGCAGCCGACGGCTGGTTGCCCTGGCCGGGCCTGCCTGGCCTGCCAGCGCGGGCGCGGTCCGCCGGGCCGGTCGCCGTCCGCCCCGGCTGGCGCGGCCGCCGCCGTCTGAGCCGTCGGCGCGGCCGGACCCGGCGAGTTCGGTACGGGCGCCGGAACGCGTGCTGCCAGGCCGTTTCAGCCTGCCGAGCGACTCCCGCAGCCGGGAGATCTCGGCGTCTCTCGCCGCCAGCACGGGCTCGATGACGTGCATGGCGGCATGGACAGCGGTGTCCGGTTCCCCGCCGACGCCGTAGCGCAGAAAGCTGCGCCACAGCGCGCGCCGGAGCCGTTCGGGGGTGATAGCCGCCAGGTCGGCTGCACTCGCGGCGGGCATAAGTGGGGGTCCTGGTGCTCGCGGGCGCGCGACCGCCGGGAACGGAACACCGGCCGCGCGGCAGCCGCGGCGGCGAATGGCGGGGTACTAGCTGGTGGCCGCGAGACGGCCAGCAGGTCTGGTGATGGCTCTGGTATCGTCAATTTCGGGAGCATCGGCGTGACTTCCTATCGGGAATGTCCTCAACAGCGCTGATGCTCCCGCTTGCGCGCTCCTATATGGTGCATTTCCAGGTCACATGGCGTGTCGCCGGGACTCCGCAGCGTTTCTGGTGCGGCCGTGCCCCTGCCCTGGCGGCGCCCCTGGCCAGGGCAGGCGCTACCCGGTGAGAGGAACGCCGCGCCCCCGCCGCGGTCCGGTGCTACCCCTGCTCGATGCGGAGATGGTTGCCTGCCGGATCGCGCACGCCGGCGTCGCGGACGCCCCAGGGCTGGCTGACGGGTTCCTGCAGCACCTCGGCACCGGGCGCCGCTGCCACCTTCTCGAAGGTCTCGTCGAGATTGCCGGTGCGGAAGTGGACCATGCCAAGCACGCCCTTGGCGAGCAGGGCCGCGAGGGCGTCACCGTCCTCCTGAGAGCGGCCCGCATGCGGCTCTGACAGCACGATCATGATCTCGGGCTGACTGTCGGTGACGAGGGTGATCCAGCGGAAGCCGCCCTGGGCGACCTCGTTGCGCACCGTGAGGCCGAGGGTGTCGCGGTAGAACGCGAGCGCGCTATCAATGTCATCGACGGTGACGTGCACACCGCTGAGAGAAACGGTCATGGCACCGACGCTACGCGGGTGCGCGCCGCTGAGGCTTCTCCGATACTGCTCGCTTCCGCGCTCTCCTGGGATGCGCCCCGGCGCGGCCGGGTCAGCACCATCGTCTGGCACGGGGGGACGGCCCGCAGTTCGTCGTGATTGCGGGCCCGGTAGGCGGACGGCGCCTCGCCGACGAGCTCGGTGAACCGGGCGGAGAAGGAGCCCAGGCTCGTGCAGCCGACCGCGAAGCAGACCTCCGTCACGCTCAGGTCGCCGCGGCGCAGCAGCGCCTTCGCCCGCTCGATGCGCCGGGTCATGAGGTAGGAGTACGGCGTCTCGGAATACGCCTCGCGGAAGCGGCGGCTGAAGTGCGCGGTCGACATCAGCGCCGTGCGGGCGAGCGCCGGGACGTCGAGCGGCTCCGCATACTCGCGGTCCATCCGGTCGCGGGCGCGGCGCAGCCGACGCAACTCGTCGAGGTCGGCGCTCATGCGCCCCATTCTGCACCACACCTGCGACAACAGCTCTGCGTTGGGGGCAGCTGAAGGGCGCGGAGGTGGAGAAGGTGCGCCGCGAGGTGGCGAACTACCGGGAGTTCCTGGCGGTCAGTGAGCAGATTGTGGAGGTGAGCGAGGCGATCTGCGAGGCCAGGCCGGTTGCGGCAGCGGCCGGTGAGCCTGCGGAGGAGCCCTCCGGGGAAAGGGGGGGCTCTGCGGGGCGTTCGGCGGAGGCGGCCGCTGAGATAGAGCACCTGGCTGGCATGGCGGCGGCCTCGCTGGCCACTGCCGGGGATGGCCTGGGGGCGGCCGAGCTGGCGATCCGCAACCGCGATGGCCAGGCTCGGCGCGAGCTTGCTGGAGCAGCTGCTGGCCGCCGATGCCCGCTACCGCGGCCCGCGTGCGGACTGCGGGGCCGGGCATGATGCGGTGTTCGTCTCCTACCGGGCCAAGACCATCGACACCATGCTCGGCCCGGTCAGGCTGCGCCGGGCCTGGTATCACTGCGCCGCCTGTCACCGTGGCCTGGCTCCCCGCGACGGCGAGCTGGGAACCGCTGGTGTCTCCCTCTCGCCTGGGCTACGGGCGATGGTGGCCCGGGCCGCGGCCGCCGTCCCGTTCGCCAGGGCCGGGTCCCTGCTCGCCGAGCTGGCCGGCGTCGGCGTGACCACCAAGCGCATCGAGCGCTCTGCCGAAGCGGACGGCGCCGCGGCCCGCGCGGGCATCGACGCGCAGGCTGATGCGATCTGCTCCCGCCAGGTGGTTCCCCTCCCACCGCCGCAGCCGCTGCCTGACATGCTCTACATCGCCGTTGACGGCACCGGCGTGCCGATGGTGGCCGCCGCCACCGAAGGCCGCCCCGGCAAAGGCCCCGATGGCCGGGCACGCACCCGCGAAGTCAAACTCGCCTGCTGCTTCACCCAGGCCACTGCCGACGGGGAAGGCCACCCTGTCCGCGACCCGGGCTCTTCCAGCTACCTGGCCACCTTCGAACCCGCCGCCCGCTTCCGCCAGCTGCTGGACGCCGAAGCCCGCCGCCGCGGGGCCGAGCACATCCGCCAGCTCGTGATCCTCGGCGACGGGGCCGTGTGGATCTGGAACATCGCCGATAACCTGTCCCCGCCGCCACCCAGATCGCCTGCCTCTACCACGCCCGCGAGCACGTCCACGACTTGACCACCCTCGCCACCTGGCTGCTGCGCAAAAGCCACCCAGACTGGCTCGCTCAGCGGCTCGCTGAACTCCTAGCCCTGGCCGCTTTCGGCCCGTCCGTGCGGGGCTGCGAGACGCTGCTGTTTGGGCGGCGGCCGTCGTCGTTCGTGCGACTGTAGTGGGCGCTCCTCTCTCGGATGTTGGGAGCCCAGCGGCCGGTGGGGCTGACTCAAGCCAGCGCAACGGCTGGTGCCGATGCTCGCCCCGCTGATCACGAGAGCGGAACATCTCTCCAAGACAGCCCGGCGGTGCGCTTGCGATGCTGCCCTGGCAAAGAGCCGGGAGCCCGGCCCAAGAGGCAAAGGAGGCAATCGATGAGCACCCCATCGGGTCTTGGCGCGATTCACGCGCCGACGGTCCAGAGGCAGCCGCTGGCGGTCAGATTCCTGCTGATGGCGGGACTCGTCAGTCCGCTCATCTTCGTCGTCGTCGTCCTGGTCGACGGGGCGACTCCACCCGGATACAACCCCTGGCACCACCCGATGAGCACTCTGGCGCTTGGCCCGCACGGGTGGGTAATGACCATCGCCTTCGTGGTCCTTGGAGCGGGGCTGTTGTGCTTCGCGGTCGGGCTGCGGCGGTTCCTCAACTCGGGCAGGGGCTCGACTTGGGGGCCTATCTTGATCGCCGTCGTGGGTGTCTCCTTGATCGGCTTGGCCATCTTTCCTACCGATCCTGCTCTCGGCTATCCGCCGGGGGCCGCGTCGACGTCGACGCTGCACGGGTTCCTGCATTCTCTCTTGAGCGGCGTCTTCGGAGATCTCCCGATGGTCGCAGCATGCATTGTGCTGACCCGCCGCTTCGCGCAGGCTCCTGGAGGCCGCCCTTGGGTGCTTTATTCGATCGCCACGGTCATCCTGGTGGTCGTGTTCCAGGTCCTGGGAGCCGTGGCCTACGTGTCGAGCGACCCGGGCTCGCCGTACGGCTTCCTTCAGCGGCTGGAGTTCTTTACCGAGCTGGGCTGGGTCGCCGCCCTCGCCGCGCGACTCCTCGTCGGTACCGCCTTTGAGCCGGAACCTGCGGCTAGGTGAGGGCTAGTCCTGCTCTAGGGCCTACTGAGCCGGATGCCCTTGCGCCGTTCTAGCTCGCGGAAGACTTCTTGAGTAGCGAGCTCGGCGGCATCTCGCTTTTCAGATGCCTGCTGTGCGGCCCGCCCGAGCGCACCGGGGGAGAAGTGTGCTTCTAGTTCGGCTTGTGCGGCGGCTGTAAGCCGGTCAAGACGGCGAGTTACCTCGTCCTGGAAGTCCTGATCATCGAGTGAAGTCAGGTCCGTGTGCATTCGCTCTGCCCCCGTAACGGCTGTGGTCCGGTCCAGAAGGAGGTTTCCCAGCAAGATCGGCTCCCATTCTGCTCCCAGAATCGGACATACAGACGTCAGGAGCCCGGACCGTGAGTACGATCCGGGCTCCTGACCTGCGATTTCATTGGGGTGGACGAGGGGACTCGAACCCCCGACCCCCAGGACCACAACCTGGTGCTCTAACCAACTGAGCTACGCCCACCATCGCCATCGGCAGCATGAAGCATAGCGGTGCCAGGGTCCTTCGCCGAACCGGGAACCCGATTGGCGTCCCCGCTGTGACGGGCCGCGATCGCGCGGGCGGTCACGGAGTCGGGGCCCGGGGCCGGGACGAACACCGCTTCGCGGTAGTAGCGCAGTTCTTGGATGCTCTCCCGGATGTCGGCGAGCGCCCGATGGCCACCGTGCTTGGGCGGGCTGGCGAAGTAGGCACGCGGGTACCAGCGGCGAGCGAGTTCCTTGATGCTGGATACGTCCACCATCCGGTAGTGGAGGTGGGCGTCGAGCTCGGGCATGTCCCGGGCCAGGAACGCGCGGTCGGTGGCGATCGAGTTGCCGCACAGCGGTGCCTTGCGCGGTTCCGGGATGTGCCCGCGGATGTACTGCATCACCCGGTCCTGTGCTTCCGGGAGGCTGATCCCGCCGGGCAGCTCCTCGAGCAGCCCGGACGTCTCGTGCATGACCCGCACCACGTCGGCCATCTGCTCGACTGACTCCGGCGGGGGCTTGATCACCAGGTCGGTCCCGGCGTCGAGGACGTTGAGCTCGGCGTCGGTCACCAGGCACGCGATCTCGATCAGCGCGTCACGCGCCAGATCGAGCCCCGTCATTTCGCAGTCGATCCATACCAGCCGATCGGTCATCTCCTCACTTTAGAGCCTGTCCGGCCCGCGTATGGCCGGGTGAGCGGCGGGTGCTACGGCGAGATCGGGCCGCACAGGATCAGTGCCCGGCAGGATCAGGCCCCGCGGCGCACGAGATCACGGATGTGGGCGGGAACGCTGGTACCGGGTGCGAGCGCCGGGTCGGGCACCGGCTCGGCGAATCGCACCGCCGCTGGCACCACCCCGGCCCAGCCATCGAGGTCCAGGTCAGGCGGTTCGTCGACGGGCGGGCCGGAGCGGATCTTGACGGACGCCTCGGTGAGCGGCACCGCGATCGCGGCGGTGGCGGCGAGTTCCTTGCGGACCGGGGCCCTGGCCGCGTCCCAGCGGCCAGGGATGAGCTGCTCGGTGACCGCCCGCAAGGCCGTGAGCAGCTCGTCATCGCCGGTCACCAGCCGCGCGGTGCCGAAGATCACCGCACAGCGGTAGTTGACCGAGTGGCTGAACACCGCGCGGGCGCAGACCAGGCCGTCGAGGTGGGTCACGGTCACGCACACCTGCTGCCCGGCGGCTGCCAGCAGGGTCCGGTTGGCCGATGACCCGTGCAGGTACAGCGTGTCGCCCACCCGCCCGTACGCGGTCGGCAGGACCACCGGCGCGCCGTCCTGCACGATCCCGAGGTGGCAGATCATCCCGGCGTCCAGGACCGCGAGGAGATCGGCCCGGTCCGTCCGGCCGCGTTCGCGGTGGCGCCCCAGCCGGGTGCGGGGCGTGGCCGACAGCGGGGTCTCAGCGCTCATGGTGGATTACCGTAATCGAGAGAGTGGCCACTTGTAAGTAGCCACTTCATCGATAGAACGAAAGACCACTTCTCATGCGAGCGACCACCGAACTGCCCCTGGCCGCCGAACGCGGTCACCAGCTCACCCTGTCCGCCCAGATCGCGGGCCAGATCCGGGCGGCGATAACCGAGGGCAGGCTGGTGACGGCCGACCGGCTGCCGGCCACCCGGGCGCTGGCCAGCACGCTAGGGGTCAGCCGGACGGTCATCTCCAGCGCCTACGCCCAGCTCTTCGCGGAGGGCTGGATCGAAGGCCGCCACGGCTCAGGCACCTACGTAGCCAACGGCGCCATGCCAGACGGCGGCTCCGAGCCCGGCGGCGGCAACGTGGCAGGGGGCGGGCTCGTGCCAGGGGGCAGCCCAGTGCCGCAGGGCGGGAGCGTGCCAGGGGGCGGCCCGGAACGAGCCGCGGGCGT
>JAIRTY010000587.1 GCA_031254715.1 Nocardiopsaceae bacterium
ACCGCCCCGGGCCCATGGTGGGCATCGCGGTGGGAACGCTGTGCGCGCTGCTGGCGGCCGGCGCGGACCTGGTGCAGAGCGTGGCGGGCTCGCCGCACGGGGTGGCGCCGTTCCTGGCCGCGGTGACGCTGGCGCTGCTGCCGGTGCCGATGCTGGTGGCGGTGGTGCTGCTGATCGACCGGCTGGAGCCTGAGCCGCGCAGCTACCTGGTGTTCGCCTTCGCGTGGGGGGCCGGGATCGCGGCCCTGCTCGCCGCGGTCATCAACACCGCCGGGCTTGTCTACATCACCCAGCCCGACCTCGGCCAGACCACCGGCCAGTACATCTCGGCCACGTTCGGGGCGCCGGTGGTGGAGGAGTCCCTCAAGGGCGCCGCGCTGGGCTGGCTGCTGTGGCGGCGGCGGCAGGAGTTCGACGCCGCCACCGACGGGATCGTCTACGCGGCCATGGTGGGCCTGGGCTTCGCCATGACCGAGAACATCGGTTATTACATCAACGCGCTGGTCCGCCCGGAAGTGGGCGGCGCTCAGCTGCTGGGCGTCACGTTCGTGTTCCGGGGCCTGCTCGCCCCCTTCGCGCACCCGGTGTTCACGTCCATGACCGGGCTCGGCGCGGCGTACGCCGCCACCCACCGGCGGGCGGGCTGGGCGTTCGCCGCCGGGCTGGCCGGGGCCATGATCCTGCACGGCCTGTGGAACGGGCTGACAGCGCTCGGGCTGCGCGGGGTCGCCGTCGCCTACGTGCTGGTCATCTGCGTGATGGGGGTGCTGGCCTGGCTGGTGGTGCGCGACCGGCGCGCGATCATCGGGCTGATCTGGCGGTTCCTGCCCGCCTACCAGCCGGCCGGCGTCGTCACCGAGCCGGACCTGCGGATGCTGAGCACGCTGCGCGGCCGCCGGGCGGCCCGGCGCCAGGCCCGGGCGGCGGGCGGCGCCGCCGCCGCTCGCGCCATGACCGACTACCAGCTGGCCGCCACCGAGCTGGCGCTGGCCCATCAGCGGGCGGAACGAGGCCTGCTGACCGGCCGGCAGTTCGCTATGCGCCAGCGCGACCTGCTCCGCCTCATGACAGCCGAACGGCTGCGCCTGCAAGGAGGGAATCTCGCATGAATTCCGGAACCGGCCTGGTCGACCTGCGGTCGGACACGGTGACCAAGCCGTCGGCGGCGATGCGGCGGGCGATGGCGGATGCCGAGGTGGGAGACGACCTGTTCGGCGATGATCCCACCGTCAACCGGCTGCAGGAGCAGGTGGCCGGGCTGACCGGCAAGCAGGCCGCTCTCTACCTGCCGACCGGCACGCTGTGCAACGAGATCGCGATGCACGTCTTCGCCCGGGCCGGGCACCTGGTCGTGTGCGAGGAGAACGCGCACGCCGGCGAGCACGAGGCGGCGTCCGCCGCGCTGCTGTCTGGCATCGCGTTCCGCCACCTCCGGTCGGCGGCCCGGGGCCTGCTCACCGCGGCCCAGGTCGACGCGGCGCTGGCCCCCGACCCGTATGACATGGCCGTGGTGGACCTGGTCACGATCGAGAACACGCACCAGGTCGGCGGCGGTACCGCGGCGCCGCTGGACGACGTGCGCGCCATCGGCAAGGTGTGCGCCAGCCACGGGGTGCCGCTCTACCTGGACGGCGCGCGGATCTTCAACGCCTGCGCGGTCACCGGCGCGACCGTGACCGACTACGCGGCACAGGCCGATGCGCTGATGTTCTGCCTGTCCAAGGGGCTGGGGGCGCCGGTGGGCTCGGTGCTGGCCGGTGACGCCGCCTTCATCGCCGAGGCGCGGCGGCTGAAGATCCTCTGCGGGGCCGGCTGGCGGCAGGCCGGGGTGCTGGCCGCGGCCGGCCTGGTCGCGCTGGCTGAGGGCCCGCCGCGGCTGGCCGACGACCATGCCAACGCCCGCCGGCTGGCCGAGGGCGTCGCCGAGATCGTGCCGGGCGCGGTGGACGTGGCCGGCGTTCAGACCAACATCGTGTTCGCGGATGTGTCCGGCACCGGGCACCCGGCCGCGGACTGGGCCGCCGCGCTGGCCGGGGAAGGACTGCTGGTCACCATGGTGGGCGGCCGGGTGCGGATGCTGACCCACCGCGACGTGGGGCCGGGTGACATCGGCACGGCGCTGGCCGCCTGGCGCCGGGCGGCCGCCGCGTTCACGGCCGGGGGGTGACGGCACCCTCCGGGACCGCGCCGCCTGAGACCGCGCTGCCCGGGCCTGTCCCTTCCGGGACTGGCCCGTGGCGAACGGCCCCGGCCGCGGCTGTCCCTTCCGGGACGGCCGGTGGCACGGCGATCGCGCCCCGGTCCCGGGTGGCGAACCATGCCCGCAGCGCCGCGACCCAGATCAGGATCGAGGCGGACTCGTGCACCCAGACCAGGCCGGCGGGCAGGCCGGTGAAGTACTGGAGATAGCCGAGCCCGCCCTGCACCGCCACCAGCCCCAGCAGCCAGTAGCCGGCCTGGCGGGCGCGGGACGGAGCGCTGGTCAGCCGCAGCCCCAGCATCAGCGCGAACGCCAGCCACCCGAGCGTCCAGCCGACGTCGGCGTGGAACTGGGTGACGCCGCTCAGCGCCAGGTGGTACCGCGGCACGTTGCCGGCCCCGGCCAGCGGGCCGGTCCCGGTCACCACCGTCCCCGCGACCAGCATCAGCAGGCACACGGCCACCAGGCCGAGGGCGAGCAGCCGCAGCTCCCGGCGGACCGTCTGCACCGCCGGGCCGGTGCCCTCGGTGCACCGCACGTGCAGCATGACGGCGGCCGCGACCACCGCCACCGACACGACGAAGTGGAACGACACCCAGAACGGGTTGAGCCCGGTCAGCACCACGACCCCGCCGATCGCCGCCTGCGCGGCCACTCCCAGCGGCTGCATGACCGCCAGCCAGACCAGGTCCCAGCGCCGCCGCGGCCCGGAAGGACCCGCGTCCCGGAACCGCCAGGCGGCGACCACCACCGCTACCGCGACCGCCAGCAGGATGAACGTCACCAGCCGGTTCCCGAATTCGATCCAGGTGTGGAACATCGGGTCGCCGGGGGAGTGCGCGGCCACGAGGCTGCTCTTGGTGCAGTCGGGCCAGGTCGGGCAGCCAAGGCCGGACTTGCTCAGCCGTACCGCGGCGCCGGTCGCGACGATCCCCGCCGTGGCTGCCACGCTGGCCAGCGCCAGCCGCCGGAGCGAGACCGGCGTCGGGTCGATCACCGGCCCGGCCCACCGCCGCAGCGTCTCCAGCATCCGGCGGCTGGTGGTGGCGCGCGGCTGCGCGCCGGGCGGGGTCACGTTGGCTGACACGAACAACATGGTAGATCGCCGCGGCTGGGCCGCTGCATCCGTAGTCACCCGCAGTGTCCCGCTCGCCGGGTCAGGCCTGCGCTCCTGGCCGCTGTTCGCGACCGCCTGCGCCCCCGACGCACCCCGAGACACGCCTGAGCGCCGCGCCCGGTTTGCGCCTGCCGCCCGGGTGCGGCCAGGCTTGGCCACATGCCGCGCTCCTTACTCCCGGTCCGGCGCGGGCCAGCGCGGCGGCGGCTCTCGCTGGCCGGGCTGGCGCGCCGCCTGACGCTGCGGCCGCTGCTGCGCCGGAAGATCCTGGTGTCGGCCGTCCTGGCCGCGCTCGGCCTGGTGCTGCTGCTGATCGCGGTCGCGCTGTATCCCTCGCAGGCGGAGCAGCCTGCCCCGGCCTACCCCTTCCTCCGGGTGATCGCGGGCTTCCCGGTGCAGGTGGTCGAGTACCGCCCCGTGCAGCTGACGGCGGCCACAGCGGAGATCAAGGTTGTGCTGGTGCTGCCGCTCGGCACGCAGGCACCGCCGCCGGGCGCGCCGAAAGCACGGGTGGTGATAGCCCCGCCCTTCGGCGTCAGGTTCGTTAGCTGCCAGGCCGGATGCCAGCGGGCGCGACGCGGGCCCGGCGAGGTCTGGATCCGGTCGCTGGACTTCCGGCCTGGCCCGGATGGCGGGCAAGCGAGCACCGGGTTCTTAGTCCGCGCCCGCCACTTCGGCGTGACCGTCAACGGGGTGACCGCGGCGGCGGCGCTCCCCGACGTCATGTACCAGGGCCCGGGCACGCCGCGGCTGGTCTCGGCCTTCGTCATCCCGTCCGGCAGCAGTTACGACTGGTCCTCGGGTGCGCAGGCCGCCGCCAGCGGGGCGGGGGTGGTGTTCCAGGAGGCCATCACCGCCGGGCAGGCCCCGGGGCGCGATGCCGTCGGCATCAGCCACACGGCCCAGGCGGCGCAGAATGACCGCACGTTCGTGGCCGGCATCCTGCTCGGCCTGGCCGGCGGTGCCCTGCTCGGCGCGGTCCAGGAAGCGCTGCACACCGCCGGCCGGAGCCCGCCGGAGACTGGCCAGGGCGCCGCCAGCGACTGACCGTGGCCATTCCGGCCCCGCTAGGCCTGCGGCTGCTGGGCCTCGCCGCCGCGGGCCGCACCCGCGCAGGCGGCCATCACGCAGCCGATCGCCGCCCACTCCCTGATCGTCAGCGCCTGGCCCAGCAGGACCAGGCCGACCAGGGCGGCGACGGCCGGCTCCAGGCTCATCCAGATCCCGAACACCCGGGCCGGGATGCGGCGCAACGTCTCCAGCTCCAGCGAGTAGGGGATGGTCGAGGACAGCAGCCCGATGGCGGCGCCGACGGCGATGACGCCGGGCCGCAGCAGCGCCCGCCCGCCCGCGATGACCCCGGCCGGGGTGATCGCGACCGCGGCCACCAGCATCGCCAGGGCCAGCCCGGACGTGCCGGCGAACCGGCGGCCGGTGGCCCGGCTGAGCAGGATGTAGGCGGCCCAGGAGGCGGCGGCAGCGAGCCCGAACCCCAGCCCCGCCAGGCTCCGGGCGTGCCAGTCGAGCCCGCCGCCGCCCGGCGCCAGCAGCGCCACCCCGGCCCCGGCCAGCGCCACCCACAGCAGGTCAAGCAGCCGCCGGGAGGATGCCACCGCCAGCGCCAGCGGGCCGAGGAACTCCACGGTGACCGCGATGCCGAGCGGGATCCGGGCGAACGACTGGTAGATCGCGAAGTTCATGACCCCCAGCACGAGCCCGAACGCGACCACCACCGCCGCGTCCCGCCACCGGTCCCGCCGGCCGCCGCGGGCCGCCAAGCCGGCCACCGCTGCCCGCAGCCCGCGCGCGCTGGCGATTGCCAGGAAGAGTCCTGCCGTCCACAGCCGCAGCGCGGTCACCGCGGTCGCCGGCACCTGCGCGAACAGCGTGGCCGCGAAGCCCGCCCCCAGCTGCAGCGAGATCACGCCGGTGAGCACCAGCGCCGACGCCGGGATCCGGGCGGCAACCTGGCCCGGCCGCCGGGCCGGCTGCCAGGCCGGGCGGCGGGGCGGGCCGCCCCGGTCCGGAGCCTGCCGGATCAGGCCCGCAGGCCGGATCAGTCCCACCGGAAGGTGCGGGCGGCGAGCGCGATGCCAGCGACCGCCCAGCAGGCCAGCACCAGCAGGTCCCGGGCGGGGAACCCGCTGCTGTGGGCCAGCACCGACCTGAGCCCGTCCGACAGCGCGCCCGACGGCAGCGCCAGCAGCACCGGCTGCCACCCGGCCGGGAACCTGGACAGCGGGAAGATGATGCCGCCCACCCCGAGCAGCAGCAGATAGACCAGGTTCGCGGCGGCCAGCGTGGCCTCCGCCCGCAGCGTGCCGGCCATCAGCAGCGCCAGCCCGCTGAACGCGGCGGTCCCGGCAAGGATCAGCACCACCACCCAGGCGGCGGCCGCCGGGGTGGCGTGCGGCCGCCAGCCCAGGCCCAGGCCGGCCACGATGATGATGGCCGCCTGCAGCACCTCGACCCCGACGACCGTGAGGCTCTTGGCACCGATCAGGCCGCCGCGCGGGAGCGGCGTGGCGCCGAGCCGCTTCAGCACCCCGTACCGGCGCTCGAACCCGGTCGCTATCGCCTGGCTGGTGAACGCGGTCGACATCACCGCCAGCGCGATGATGCCGGGCACCAGGAAGTTCACGCCGGTGCCCCTGATCAGGCTCTTGTCCAGGCTGAACGCGACCAGCAGCAGCACCGGGATCAGCAGCGTCAGCAGCAGCTGCTCCCCGTTGCGCACCAGCAGCCGGGCCTCCAGCCAGGCCTGGGCCGCGATCATCCGCGGCAGCGGGGCGGCCCCCGCCGCCGGCCGCAGCACCTGCGCCCAGGCGGCTTCGGGGTCGTCCGCTCGCGCTGCCGTGGCCTCGCTCACGAGCGCAGCTCCCCGCCGGTCAGTTCCAGGAACACGTCCTCCAGCGTGCGGCTCTCGATCCGCAGGTCCTGCGCGAGCACGCCGTGCTCGGCGCACCAGGCCGTGACGGCCGCCAGCAGCTGCGGGTCGACCCGGTCGTGCACCTCCACCACGTAGTGGCCGGCCGGGGACTCCTTGGCGGCGCTGCCGGCCGGCAGAGCCGCGATCAGCCCGTCGGTGTCCAGTCCCGGCTCGGCCCGGAACCGCAGCTGGCCGGCGGTGCCGGTGAGCTCGGCCGGGGTGCCGGCGACGACCAGCTGCCCGTGATCCACGATCGCGACCAGGTCGGCCAGCCGCTGTGCCTCGTCCATGTGGTGCGTGGTGAGGATCACCCCTACCCCGGCCAGGCGCAGCCCGGCGATCAGGTCCCAGGTCGCGTGCCGGGCCTGCGGGTCGAGCCCGGCGGTGGGCTCGTCAAGGAACACCAGCTCCGGCCGGCCGATCACCGCGGCCGCGAGCGAGAGCCGCTGCTGCTGGCCGCCGGACAGCCGCTTGAACGGGGTGCGCGCGCTGGCAGCCAGGCCCAGCCTTTCCAGCAGCAGCCCCGGCGGCAGCGGCCGGGCGTGAAACCGCGCCAGCACCTGCAGGTACTCGGCTGGCCTGACGGCCGGCGGAATGCCACCGGCCTGCAGCATCACCCCGACCCGGGGCCGCAGTGCCCGCCGCCCGGCGACCGGGTCGAGCCCGAGTACCCGGACCGAGCCGCCGTCCGCGCGGCGGTAGCCCTCGCAGATCTCGACCGTGGTGGTCTTGCCAGCGCCGTTCGGTCCGAGGATGGCGGTGACCGCCCCCCGCCCGGCCCGCAGCGACAGCCCGTCCACGGCCACCGTGCGCCCGTACCGTTTCACCAGCCCGGTGATCTCAACAGCAGGCGCGTCCGGCAGGGCGGTGTCGCTGGACGGGGTCACGCTCGCGAGTCTAGTGGGCCGCCGGTGCCGGCTTTCGGACGCTCCACTGCCTCACCGACCAGCGCGGCCATCAGCCGGGTGTCGTCGCTGGCCTCCGGGTGCCACTGCACGGCCAGGACGAACGGGTGCGCGCCAGGCACGGTCCCCGGCGCGAGCTCGGCCGCCTCGATGGTGCCGTCGTCCGCCCACGCGGTCGCGGCCAGGCCCGCCCCGAGCCGGTCGATGGCCTGATGGTGGGCGGTCGGCACGGCGAGCCCTGGATCGTCGCGCCGGCCGCCCGGGCACAGGATTTCCGCCACCCGGCTGCCGGGCGCCAGCCGGACGGGATGTGACCCGAAGCGCCCCGCGCCGTCGGTGTGCGCCGTCCGCCCGGCCGGCGCGCCGGCCAGGTGCTGGTGCAGGGTCCCGCCCCTGGCCACGTTCAGCACCTGCAGCCCGCGGCAGATCCCGAGCACCGGCAGGCCGCCCGCCAGGGCCGCCGCCAGCAGCTCGAACTCGGCGGTGTCGCGCTCGCGGCTCACCCGGCCGGTGCGCGGGTGCGGCTGTTCACCGTAAACGGCCGGGTCGATGTCACCGCCGCCGGTGAGCACGAGCCCGTCCAGCCGCGCGGTCACGGCCGCCACCCCCGGCACCGGCGGCAGTACCACGGGTATCCCGCCCGCCGCCGTGACCTGGTCCGCGTAGCGTGCTGGCAGCAGCGAGGCGGGCGCCTCCCATGCCCCCCACCGGGCCGTCTCCAGGTACGCGCTGAGCCCGATCACTGGCCGGTGTGCCATGTCCTGCCTTTCACAACGGCGTCACGTAGGCGCCGGAGATGCCGCCGTCCACCAGGAACGTGGACGCGGTGATGAACGACGCGTCGTCACTGGCCAGGAAGGCTACCGCGGCCGCGATCTCGGCCGGCTCGGCGAACCGGCCGGCCGGCACGTGCACCAGCCGTCGCGCCGCCTGCTCCGGGTCCCTGGCGAACAGCTCCGTCAGCAGCGGCGTGTTCACCGGGCCCGGGCACAGCGCGTTCACCCGGATGCCCTCCCGGGCGAACTGCACGCCCAGCTCCCGGCTGAGCGCCAGCACCCCGCCCTTGGAGGCGGTGTAGGCGATCTGCGAGGTCGCCGCGCCCATCACGGCCACGAACGATGCCGTGTTGATGATCGAGCCCTTGCCCTGCCGCCGCAGGTGCGGGAGCACGTACTGGCAGCACAGGTACACCGAGGTGAGGTTGACCTCCTGCACCCGCTGCCAGGTGGCCAGGCCGGTGGCGAGGATGGAGTCGTCGTCCGGCGGGGAGACGCCGGCGTTGTTGAAGGCGATGTCAATGCGGTCGTACCGGCCTGCCGCCACCTCGTACAGGTGCCGTACGTCGTCCTCGCTGGTGACGTCCGCCAGCACGAACATGCCGCCGACCTCTTCGGCGGCCTGCTTGCCGGCCTGCTCGTCGATGTCGGCCACCACCACGTGCGCGCCCTCGGCGGCCAGCCGCCGGGCGCTGGCCAGCCCGATCCCGCTGGCACCGCCGGTGATGACGGCGACCCGGTCCTGCAGGCGCTCCATGTCGTCAATCCTCCCTGCTAGCCCGGGGGAGCGATCCCCTGGGCCCCCGGAACGCGCCGTCCGGCAGCCCGGCAGCGGCCGCCAGCTCTGCGATCCGCATGGCGGTGAGCGGCGCCCGTTCCGCGGGCTTGGCGATCACCGGATTCCGGGCGGCCAGCGCCGGCGCCGGGCCCCAGCCCAGGATCGGCATGGGAAAGTCCCAGGGCACGAGCACCGTGAACGTGGGCATCCGCTGTGTTTTCCCTGCTTCCGTGCTTGCCGCCGCCTGCGCCTGGCCGCGCGCTACATCCGCTCGAAGCCGCGGCGCAGCTCCCAGTCGGTGACCGCGGCGTCGAACGCGGCGATCTCCACCCGCGCGTGGTTGGCGTAGTGCTCGACCACGTCGTTGCCGAGCGCCTCCCGCGCGAGCTGGCTCTTCTCCCACTCCTCCAGCGCGTCCCGGAGCGTGCCGGCCACCCGCGGGCCAGGGTCGGCGTAGGCGTTGCCCTGGTGCGGCGGCTCCAGCGGCAGTTCGCGCTCGATGCCGTCAAGGCCGGCCGCGATCATCGCGGCGACCGCCAGGTAGGGGTTGACGTCGCCGCCGGGCACCCGGTTCTCCGCCCGCAGCGACAGCCCGTGCCCGACCAGCCGGTACGCGCAGGTCCGGTTGTCCACGCCCCAGCGGACCGCGGTGGGGGCGAAGCTGCCGGGCAGGTAGCGCTTGTAGGAGTTGATGTTCGGCGCGTGGAACAGCATCAGCTCGGGCAGCCCGGCGAGCTGGCCGGCCAGGAAGTGCTCGCCCAGCCGGGACAGCCCGTGGCGCCGGTCGCCCGCGAGCACCGGGTTCCCTGCCTGGTCCCGCAGCGACAGGTGGATGTGGCAGGAGTTGCCCTCACGCTCGTTCGGCTTGGCCATGAACGTGATGCTCATGCCCTCGGCGGCGGCGATCTCCTTCGCCCCGGTCTTGTAGATCGAGTGGTTGTCGCAGGTCGTCACCGCGTCTGCGTAGCGGAACGCGATCTCGTGCTGGCCGAGGTTGCACTCGCCCTTGGACGACTCCACGTACAGGCCCGCCCCGGCCATGCCCAGCCGCACCCGGCGCAGCAGCGGCTCGACCCGGGACGTGCCCAGGATCGAGTAGTCGACGTTGTACTGGTTGGCCGGGGTCAGATCGCGGAAGCCCTGCGCCTGCGCCTGTTCGTAGCTGTCGGTGAACACGATGAATTCCAGCTCGGTCCCGGCCAGGGCGGTCCAGCCGCGCTGGGCCAGCCGGTTCGCCTGGGCCTTGAGGATCTGCCGCGGCGAGGCCACCACCGGGCTGTCATCCTCCCAGGCCAGGTCGGCCAGCAGCAGGGCGGTGCCCTCCTGCCAGGGCACCAGCCGCAGCGTGGCGATGTCGGGCACCAGCGCGAAGTCCCCGTACCCGCGCTCCCAGGACGACATCGCGTAACCGTCGACCGTGTTCATCTCCACGTCCACGGCCAGCAGGTAGTTGCAGCCCTCGGCGTGGGCTCCGGCCACTTCGGCCAGGAAGAACTCGGCCGACAGCCGCTTGCCCTGGAGCCGGCCCTGCATGTCGGTGAAGGCCAGCACGACCGTGTCGATGGTCCCGTCGGCGGCCAGGACGCGCAGTTCGTCGAGCGAGAGGAACCCGGGCCGCCGGGGCGCGGTTGGCTTGGGCACTTACCTCACCTTCAGATTTCCGTCAGTTCCCGTTCGATGGCGGCCAGCTCCTCGGCGGTTCCTTGCACCTTCGGGCCGGTGAACCAGTTGCGGGCGGACACCACCCAGTAGATGCCGGCGAAGCCGAGCACGGCCGCCACGGCAACCACTGTGTAGTTGAAGTCTGCCCAGCTGACGGGCCATACCTGCGGCAGCATGAACAGGATCGTGATGATCACCACCCATATCACGGCGATCCAGCCGATCGGATGGCTCCACCGGCCCAGGTGCCACGGGCCGCGCGCGACCGGTGACGGTAACCCCCCGGCGGTGGCGGTAGCCCCTCGGCCCGCTGCTAGCGCAGCAGGGACGAGGTGAGGTCCTTGCTGGAGTCGACGATCAGGCAGGAGACCGACCGGCGGCCCGCGGCCCAGGAATCCGGCTCAGGGAACACGAAGTGCAGGCTCATCGTGCCGGTGAGCTTTGTCCTGTCGACATACCGCGGGATCCGGGCCCGGCAGCCGCGGTCTGCCAGCTGCAGCATGGCAGCATGCCCCGGATAGCCGGCCGCCTTCACCTCGAAAATCGCGAACACCTGGGCATTGTGCGCGGTTGTGCAGGGCACCGCGGTCACGTTCCTGACGTGGATCAGCCCGCTGCCGGCGGGATTCTGGAAGCAGTCGCCGGAGTGCAGGGAGAGGATGCTCGCCGTCCCCTGATGGGCGATCTGGCCGGTCGCCGCCGACCGGCCGGGCTGCTCGATCACAAGCACCGCGATGGCCACTCCCACGACCAGCACCCAGGCGCCCGACAGAACCAGGCCCGCGATGGCGAACCCCTTCCCGCGCTGGCCCCGGCGACGGATCCGCACCAGCGCGACGATGCCGAATATGACACTCAGCAGGACGCCGCCCAGCAGCCCGAACACGAACGAGGCGATCGCGAACCCGCTGGTCTTGGCCCTGCCAAGGAACTGAGCCGGGGCGCCGGGGCCGGCGCCGGCGTGCCCGGTGAACTGGCCAGGTGCGGGCCGGCCAGGTGCGGGCCGGCTAGGTGCGGGCCGGGCCGGTGCCGGCGCGGCCGTTAAAGAGGCCTCCGGTGCCGCCCAGCCGGTGCCCGCAGCGCCCGCCTCGCCGGCAATGCCACGGTCGTCGTCCTCGACCCAGAACGGCCAGTCAGCTGGCGCGGGCGGCCAGGCCG
>JAIRTY010000676.1 GCA_031254715.1 Nocardiopsaceae bacterium
GCCTGCCTGGTATGTCGCCTGGCCCGGCGACTGCCCGGCGTCGGCCGCCTCGTGTCCCGGCCCGCCCGGCGACTGGCCCGCGCCGGTCGCCTCGTGCGTCGCCCCGCCCGGCGACTGGCCCGCGCCGGTCGGCTCGTGCGTCGCCTCGCCCGGCGACTGGCCCGCGCCGGCTGCCCGGTCTCGCCTGCTACCGGGCACGTGCGGGTGCGGAACGCCCCCGGGATGAGGCAGGTGCGGCGGCCGGAGCCGGGCGAGCGCCGGCGCCCTGGCGACCAGGATCACCCCTGCCACCAGCGCGACCAGGCCGCACAGCTGCACAGCGATCAGGCCGGGAGTCACCTGCACCGTGTCACCGAACACCACGATGCCGAGCATGATCCCGGCAACCGGCTCGGCGGCCGTGATCGCCGGCAGCGACGCGTGCAGTGGGGCCGCGCTGAAGGCGCTCTCCATCAGCCACAGCCCGAGGATCGCCACCACCAGCAGGGCGTAGCTCTGCCAGCTGGTGAGCAGCGTGACCAGCTGGCCGGTGTCCAGGATCCGGACGGTCTCGCGCGTGAGCGCGTCCTGGATGCCGAACACCAGCCCCGCGCTCACCCCGGTCAGCGTGGCCCGCTGGCCCCCGGCCCGGCGGCGGCCGAGCCGGGCGAAGCAGTAGGCGGCCCCCGCCAGCACCGCCACCGGGTAGGGCCAGTAGGCAACCGAGCCCACCGACAGCCCGCCGGTGGGCGTGGAACGTGCCAGCGACAGCGCGGTCACGCCGGCCACCAGGATGACCGCCCCCGCCACCTCGGACTTGTGCAGCGCCTGCCGGGACAGCGGCCCCGCCAGCACCAGCGCGAACAGGAGGTTCGTGGCCAGCAGCGGCTCGGCCAGGGACAGTTCGATATGGCCGATCACCCACGCCGCCAGCAGCTGCCCGGACACCATGGACGCGATCCCGGCCAGCCACCGCGGCCGCCTGATCAGCACCGCCAGCAGCCTGGCGCGCAGGAACGCAGACTGCGGTGCCTGCTGCGCCGCGGCCTGCTGGAGGACGAAGCCAGTGCCGAGCAGAACCGCTGCCAGAACGGCGATCAGGTAGTACACGGGACTCCCCGGCACACGTCAGTCACGGTTCAGGCCTACCCGGGTGGCATGGCGTCACGCCGGGGCAGCTGGCCCCGGCGCCGCGGTGACCGTCGCCTGGTGCGGACGGGACATTCATGGAATGTTCATGCCCTCCGGAATTTATCTATGGCCTGTTAATGCCCGGCGGCGTAACTTCCGAGTAGCGGGGATGTCCGCTCTGACCAGCAGCAATCGAGCAAAGGAGCATTCGCCACACCTACCTCAAGCATCGTATAAGTGCTCAATCGGTCACAAGGCCGGCGGGCAGGAAACCCACCGGCAGCGGACCCGGAGGGGGCTCGATGAAACTCACCACTGGCGCCAGGTCCCGGCTGGGCGGCCGCTTAGTCCGCCGCCTGCCGAAGGCGGTCATCTTCACCGCATCCTTAGTCCTGTCAGTTCCGGTGGCGCTCGCGGCCTTAGGCAGTCCAGCCGGCGCCAGCACCGCCAGCACCGCCCGCCCGGCGGCCGGCATCGCCGCCGCGGCCAGCAACCAGGACTGCCCCTGGCTCAACCAGTCCCTGCCGATCTCGCAGCGGGTCCACCTGCTGCTGTCGAAGATGACCCTCGCCAATGAGATCACGATGGTGGAGGGGCAGGGCACCAGCCAGCCGTACGTGTTCTACATGGCCGCCCAGCCGTCGCTGTGCATCCCCGCCCTGGGCCTGGAAGACGGGCCGAACGGGGTCGGTGACGGGCTGACCGGTGTCACCCAGCTGCCGTCCGGCGCCTCCCTGGCCGCCACCTTCGACACGTCGCTGGCCCGCCGGTACGGCGGGGTGATCGGCCAGGAGGAATGGGGCAAGGGCGCCGCGGTCAACCTCGGCCCGACCGTCAACATCCTCCGGGACCCGCGCTGGGGCCGGTCGTTCGAGTCGTTCACCGAGGACCCGTTCCTGAACGCCGCGCTGGCGGTCAGCGAGATCGGCGGGGTGCAGGCGCAGGGGGAAATGTCCCAGGTCAAGCACTTCGCCGCGTACAACCAGGAGATCAACCGCAACACCCAGCAAGACGACGTCATCGCCAGCATCAGGACCCTGCACGAGATCTACCTGCCCGCGTTCGAGCAGGCCGTGAGGCAGGCCAAGGTGGCGTCGCTGATGTGCTCGTACTCGGTCATCAACGGCGACTTCGCATGCCAGAACGACGCCCTGGAGAACCAGGTGCTCCGCGGCCGCTGGCACTTCCCCGGCTTCGTCACGTCCGACTACGCCGCGCTGCACGACACCCAGGGCGCGGTGGACGGCACCGACATGGAGCAGCCGTTCAACCAGTTCTTCGGCCAGGCGTTGCAGACCGCGGTAGCCAACGGCAGCATCCCCAAGGCGGTCGTCGACACCATGGTGAGCCGGATCGCCACCGAGATGTTCCGGTTCGGGATCTTCAACCACCCGCCGACCGGTACCACCAGCGCGACCGTCACCACCCCGGCTCACCAGGCCGTCGCGCAGCAGGTCGCCGAGGACGGAACGGTGCTGCTCAAGAACGATGGCGGCACCCTGCCGCTGCCCGCCGGGCACGCGGGCACGGTCGCGGTGATCGGCCCGGCCGCGTCGGCGCAGCCCACGCCGGCAGGCGGCGGCAGCGCGTTCGTGACCGCCCCCTTCAGCGCCACCCCGCTGCAAGGGCTCCGGGCTGCGGCCGGCCCCGGCACCACCATCACCTACCAGCAGGGGCTTCCCGCCGACAGCAGCCTGCCGGCGATCCCCGCCAGCGCGCTGTCACCGGCGTACGCGCCGACCCCGTTCGGCGGCAGCTACACCGGCACCCTGACAGCGCCGGAAACCGGAACCTACGTGCTCGCGCTCACCAACCCGTGCGGCTGCTACACCGCCGCCAACCTGTCGATCGACGGTAAGGAGATCCTCAGCGTCCCGAGCACGCCCCCTGTGCACACCTACTCGGCTGCCGTGCAGCTGCAGGCCGGGCACAGCTACCAGGTCCAGATCAGCGGCGACACCTCCGCTTTCACCTGGGCCACGCCGTCGGCGCTGGCGCCCGGCATCAGCCAGGCGGTGGCGGCGGCCAAGGCGGCCAAGACGGCCGTGGTGGTGGTCTCCGACGACACCGAGACCGAGGCGGCCGACCGGCCCGGCCTCAGCCTGCCCTCCGCGCAGGACGAGCTCATCTCGGCGGTCGCCGCGGCCAACCCCGATACCGTCGTGGTGATCGACGCGGGCGCACCGGTGACCATGCCGTGGCTGGCCAAGGTCCGCGCGGTGGTGGACGCCTGGTATCCGGGCGAGAGCAACGGCACGGCACTGGCTGACGTCCTCTACGGCTCCACCGACCCGTCCGGGCACCTGCCGGAGACCTTCCCGAAGGATCTGTCGCAGGTGCCAGCGTCCACGCCGGCCCAGTTCCCCGGGACCGGCGGCCAGGTCCAGTACTCGGAGGGGATCGACGTCGGCTACCGCTGGTATGACGCGAAGGACATCACCCCGCTGTTCCCGTTCGGCTACGGGCTCTCCTATACCAGCTTCCGGTTCAGCGGCCTGCACATCGCCCCGCCGCTGGCCGGGCAAGGGCAGTCCGGCCCGCAGGTGCGGGTGACCGCCCGGGTCACCAACACCGGCCCGGTGACCGGATCCGAGGTGGCACAGCTCTACCTCGCCGACCCGCCGGCCGCGGGCGAGCCGCCGCGCCAGCTCAAGGGATTCCAGAAGATCACCCTCCGGCCCGGCCAGACCGGCGTGGTCAGTTTCACCCTCGACGGCCACGACCTGTCGTACTGGAGCGACCCGGCCAACGGCTGGGTGGTGCCGGCCGGCGGGTTCCGGGTCTACCTGGGCGACTCGTCCGCGCTCGCTGACCTGCCGCTGCGGGGCGGGTTCACGGTGACCGGCTAGGGCCTGGCCGACCGGTCCCGCGGGCCCGGGTACCGGTCCTGACCAGATGGAACGGGCTTGCCACGTGGTACGCACCGTCACCACCCGGCAAGCCCGTTCGAAGAAATCAACGGCCAGGCCGCGCGGACGGCCGGCGGGGCTACGGCGGGCTTACGGGCTGTTCGGGCCCTTGAACGCGGACCGGTCGCCCTTGCAGGCGGTATCGCCGGTGATGCCGCCGTAGCTGCCGGCCAGGCTGTGCACCGACCGGGTGGCCTTCGGCCTGGCGGCGGGTGACGACGGCGGCTGGGCGAGCTGGCTGAAGCTGGAGCCGAGGATCAGCTCGATCGTGCCCGGCGCCAGCGTGGTGTCCTGCTGCACGGTCACGTCCGAGAGCTGCTTGCGGAGCGTGTTCACCGCGGGCAGCCCGCTCGGCGAGGCGTACTTGATGACCGAGCTGGTGTAGCTGTAGCTGGGGGCGTCGCCGGTGCCGGTGACCTGGAAGCCGCGGCTGGTCAGCGCCGAAGCGGCCTGGCCCGCCAGGCCGGTGATGCCGGAGCCGTTCAGCACCTGCACCTTGACCTGGGCGGGCTTGGCATCGGGCGTGACG
>JAIRTY010000800.1 GCA_031254715.1 Nocardiopsaceae bacterium
GCCGCCCAGCAGGTGAGCGCCCCGCGTGGGCCTGCGGGCCCGGCTGCGCGACGGTACCTGCTGGCCGGCTTGCTGCGCTGCGGTACCTGCGGCCGGCGGCTGGAATCTTCCTGGTCCAACGGCCGGGCCGCCTACCGCTGCCGTCACGGCCACACCAGCGCCACATGCCCGGATCCCGGTCGGGAGAAGAACCTCTACATTCGCGAAGACCACATCCTGCCCCACCTGGCGGCCCTGGCCATCCTGCTGACAGGCCAGCAGCGCGCCGCCCACTGGGCAGGACAGGCGCGTCCGATCACAGGGCCTGCCAGGGTCGGCGAGATTATTGACCACCTGCGAGCCCGTGGCACCACGCTCACCTACGACCCGCAGGACCGGGCCCTACGCGCAGATACCGGCGAAGCCGTCACCATCGCCCGGTAGCCAGCGACTATCAGGGTCCATCACCCGGAGAAGGGAGGCAGGGAGAGCAACGCACGCGCGCCAGCCGAGGCCAGGCTCGGGTGACGTCTGAGCATGCCCGGAAACGGCCGCTCGTGGGGAAATCCTGTGTCCGAGGGGGGACTTGAACCCCCATGCCCTATTCGGGCACTAGCACCTCAAGCTAGCGCGTCTGCCTATTCCGCCACCCGGACGTGAGCCGGAGCACGGAAGGACCCGTGCTGGCCGCCTCACGATAGCAAATCCGGGGCGGCGCAGCGTACTGGCTGATCGTCCCGCCGGGCCCGGCCCGGACCGGGTGGCCTGCGCTGGACGGCAACCGTTCCGGATCTTGCGAACCATCCTCCCCGGACGGCTCGCTCGCGACGGCCAGGACCTACCAGAAACGGCCGTGGATGCGAGGATGGACGGGTGAGCGAGAACCCGGCCCGCCCGGCCCCTACCGCGGAAGACGAGGTCGCCGGCCTGTGCAGCGACCTGATCAGGATCGACACCACGAACCCGGGAGATCATTCCGGGCCCGGCGAGCGCCGGGCCGCCGAGCACGTGGCCGGCCTGCTGTCGGAGGCCGGGCTCGAGCCGGAGCTGCTGGAATCCCATCCGGGCCGTGCCAGCGTGGTGACCAGGATCGAGGGGACGGACCGCACCCGGCCTGCCCTGCTGATCCACGGCCACCTGGACGTGGTGCCGGCCGACGCGGGGGACTGGGCGGTCCACCCGTTCAGCGGTGAGGTGTCGGACGGGTTCGTGTGGGGCCGCGGCGCGGTGGACATGAAGGACATGGACGCGATGATTCTCGCGGTGATCAGGCAGCGGCTGGCGGAGGGCCGCCGCCCGCCGCGCGACCTGGTGCTCGCGTTCCTGGCGGACGAGGAGGCTGGCGGGAGCTGGGGCGCCAGCTGGCTGGTGGACACCCACCCGCAGCTGTTCGAGGGGGTCACCGAGGCCATCGGGGAGGTCGGCGGGTTCAGCGCCACCATCGGCGGCGAGCGCCTGTACCTGCTGCAGACCGCCGAGAAGGGCATGGCCTGGCTGCGGCTGACCGCCCGCGGCACGGCCGGCCACGGTTCCATGCTGCAGGCCGACAACGCCGTCACCACGCTGGCGGAGACGGTCGCCCGGATCGGACGGCACGAGTGGCCGGTCCGCCTCACGCCGGCGGCGCAGGCGTTCACGGAAGCGGCCTGCCAGGCGATGGGCGTGGACTTCACCCGCAGCGATTGCCGTTCCACGCTGGCCAAGCTCGGACCGCTGTCGCGGATGGTCGGCGCAACCCTCACCAACACGGCGAATCCCTCCATGCTGGAGGCCGGCTACAAGGTGAACGTCGTCCCGCAGCACGCCGCCGCCAGCGTGGACGGCCGGTTCCTGCCGGGACACGAGGACGAGTTCCTCGCCGAGCTTGACGGCCTGCTCGGGCCGGGGGTGCAGCGCGAGTTCATTCACCACGACGTGGCGCTGGAGACGACGTTCGACGGGGACCTTGCCGAGGCGATGACGGCCGCGCTGGTCGCTGCCGACCCGGGCGCGAAGGTCGTGCCTTATTGCCTGTCCGGCGGGACGGACGCCAAGTCGTTCAGCCGGCTCGGGATCCGCTGCTTCGGGTTCACGCCGCTGCGGCTGCCGCCGGACCTGGATTTCGCCGGCATGTTCCACGGCGTTGACGAGCGGGTCCCGGTCGACGCGCTGCGGTTCGGCACCAGGGTCCTCGACGACTTCCTGGACCGCTGCTAGCCCGCTGCTGGCCCGCGGCGGGACGGGCGTTCTGGCGGGAGCGGGACGGGACCGGGCGGAGTTTTCTCGGATTGGCATACTCAGCACGCACCGTAGTGTTACTGTTACGCATTGTGCGGGGTTGGTGCCGCCTGGCACGTACCCCTGCTGCGATAGCCCAGCAAACCGCACCGCGGTCGGTCCCGGTGATACCTTCCCTCCGCGGCGCCGGGTGGCTGTTCCAGCCCCGCTCGGGCGGCCACGGCCAGCCGGAATGCCCCCGCAGTCGACCGGCGCGGGCCGTGGCCGCCACCACTTCCCGCCGCGTTAAGCCGGGGCTCCGGCGGTGTTAAGCCCGTCCTACGGTCGCGGTGCGTCCACCGCGGATCGGCATGACATGCCCTAGAGTGTGCGCACAGGTCGTATGATTTGCCGGCGCAGGGTTGCCTTCCTGCTGCCGTCCGCGTACAACCGGAGCCTGGCGAGTTCCCAGTCCCCGTACTCGGCGTGATCTGTCAGAATGCGCCTCGCGGCGTCACGTGACGTACCGCGGGGCAGGTAGAGCACGAGGTAGGAATACTCAGCCATCACACTTCATTGTCCGCGGCAGAGGCGGTGGTTCAATCGGCCACGGCAAATCCGCGGGTGTGGCGGGCTGGCGGGGGAGGATGCGACTATGCCCGGGCGGTCGGCGGTGGCCGCCGCCCGGCCCGCCGGGAACCGCCGCGGCGCCGGGAACCGGTCAGGCGCTACCGGCGCCGCGAGACCGGCCGGGAACACCGGCCCGGGCGCCCTGAGTTGAGACTCAGGGACGAGAGTGCTAG
>JAIRTY010000805.1 GCA_031254715.1 Nocardiopsaceae bacterium
TCCAGCACGAACCCGGCCAGCCGGGGCGAGAACACGGCGTCCCCGGCCGCGACCCGGCGAATGGCGGATACCAGCTCGGCCGGGGAGATCGTCTTGGTGACATAGCCGCGCGCGCCGGCCCTGATGACGGCGATCACGTCCGCCGGCGCGTCCGAGGCCGACAGGGCCAGGAACCGGACCTGCGGGTGGCTGGCCTTCACGGCGGTGACCACCTGCTGCCCGCCGCCGCTGGGCAGGTGCACGTCGAGCAGCACCACGTCCGGCACGCAGGCGGCGATGCCGTCGATCGCGGAGGTTACGTCGTCCGCCTCGCCGACCACGGCGACCTTGCCGCCCAGCTCGGACCGGACCCCGGAGCGGAACAGCCCGTGATCGTCCACGAGGTAGACCGTCGGGCTGCCGGCCGGGGCGGGCCCGGTCACGGCCGGCCCGGTCCGGGCCGGGCCGGCCGGCGCGGCATGATCAGTGACACCTCGGTGCCCTCGCCGGGGGCGGTGCGGACGGCGGCCGAGCCTCCGCGCCGGGTGACCCGGGCGCGGACCGACTCGGCCAGCCCCTTCCGGTCGGCGGGCACAGCGGCCGGGTCGAATCCGCGGCCGCGGTCCCGGACATAGACGGCCACCTGCGCGGGCTCGGCCTCCGCGAACAGCGACACGACCGGCGCACCTGACCACTTGGCGGCGTTGACGGTCGCCTCCCTGGCCGCGGCGAGCAACGCGCGCAGGTCGTCGTCAAGGTCGCAGTCGCCGACGGTGACAGCCTCCACCGCGATCCCGTGCTGGGCCTCCACGTCCTGCTGGATGAGCCGGACGCCGGCGGCCAGGGTCAGGTCCCCGCCCGGCAGCGACCCGGGTGCCCGGCCCCCGAACAGCCAGCTTCGCAGCTCCCGTTCCTGCGCCCGGGCCAGCTGGACGACCTGCTGCGGCTGGTCGGCCCGGCGCTGGATGAGGGCGAGCGTCTGCAGCACCGAGTCGTGGACGCGGGCGGCGATGTCGGCCCGTTCCTCGGCCCGGACCCGGGCCTGCCGCTCGGCCACCAGGTCCCTGGCGATGCGCAGCCACCACGGGCCGAACAGCACCGCGACGGCGATGACCACCAGCACCACCCCGGCCATCGGCCGCAGCGCCGCCCGGGTCAGGTGCCCGGCCGTCAGCTGGGCCAGGCCCGCGGCCAGCAGCACCACGGCCAGCACGATCCGGGCCGCGAACCAGGCCGGCCGCCGCGGCCCGGCCAGGCCCAGCAGCGGCTCGGTCAGCTGATGGATCGTCTCCTGCTCCTCGGCGGGTGCGTTCCGCCAGATCAGCGCGGCGCCGCCGATGGTGATGACCGTCGGCCAGGCCAGAGTGCCGAGCCAGCTCGCGCCCAGCGCGGAGCCGATGAGCAGCACCACCAGCACCAGCGTTACCAGGCCGGCGGCCAGCGCGATGCCCCGCCGGTCCCGCAGCGCCCGGCTGGCGATGGTCCGGTCAGCGCCGGCCGCCGGCACCAGCAGCCACGCCAGCACGTAGGCCGCGGCCCCGAACCCGGTCAGGAGGGCGGCCGCCACGAACGCGGTCCGCACCAGCCGCACGTCCAGGCCGGTCCGGGCGGCCAGGCCGGCCGCCACCCCGCCCGCCAGCTGGCCCTCCTGCGCTCGCCGGAGCGGCCCGCCCGCCCGCGGCCGCCGCGCCAGCCAGACGAGGCGGGACCGCCGGCGCACGGCGCCGGGCCACGGCTCCCGCATCAGCTGCGCCGGCTGCTGCCAGGACGGCTGCCGGGGCCGCTGCGGCTGCGTTGCTCGTTCCTCCACCTCTTCATCATCGGTCACCCGGCGCGTCCGCCGCCATCCGGGCAAACCCCGATACCTGTGCCCCGATATCGGGGACCGGACCAGGGATCTTCCCGATGTGCCCGCCGCGCCCGGCACGGCAGTCTGAGGCCATGGCAACAACGACCGTGAATCCGCAGTCCAGTAACCACACCGGGCCGCAGGCCCTGTCCCGTCCCAGCGAGGGCCGGATGGTAGCGGGCGTCGCCGCGGGGGCCGCGCGCTACCTCGGAGTCGACGCGACCGTCATCCGGATCGTCTTCGTCGTGCTCGCGCTGGCGGGCGGGGCGGGACTGCCCCTGTACCTCGCCGGCTGGCTGCTCATCCCGGACGAGGCGACCGGGCAGTCCGTGGCCAGCCAGTTCATCCAGCAGGACCAGGGCCGGTAGCCGCGGCCATGGCAACGATCCACGGGGAGGTCGCACCGAGATGACAGCACCTGCCAGCGCGCCCGGCAGCCAGAGCTGGAGCAGGCGCCGCCGCCGCGGCTGGCATCCCGACCCGCAGCTGCGGGTGTCCGATGCCGAGCGCGCCAGCGTCGCCGACCGCCTGTCCAGGCACTACGGGGAGGGGCGGCTCGACCAGGCCGAGTTCGACGAGCGGCTCGACCGTGCCATGAAGGCCAAGACCCACGGCGACCTCAGCGGGCTGCTCGCCGACCTGCCGGGCGACGAGCCGCCAGCGCGGGCCCGCCAGCAGCACCGCAGCATTGCCCGGATCCTGTTCCTCGGCCTGCTCATCCTCATCACGGCGGCGATAGGGGAAGCCCTGGCGCATTCGATGTTCCCGTGGCTGCTGATCGTGGTGGTGCTGGCGGCGCTCTGGCTCCGCTTCGGCCAGCGGCGCTCTCACCGCGATCCGGACTGAGCCGCCTCGGGCCTGAGCTGCCCCGGTTCCGGCGCCGGCCGCGCGGCCGGTACCGCGACCGGGGCGCCGCGCAGCTCGTCCACCCGGACCAGGGTGACCCCGGCCAGGATGAGCCCGCCGCCGGCGAACTGCAGGACCGACGGGAGCTGGCCCAGCAGCAGCCATGCGAACGCGATCGCGAACAGTACCTCGGCCATTCCGATGAACGAGGCGACCTTGGCTCCGAGCCGCCGGGCCGCGCCGATGCCGGTCACGTAGGCGATGACGGCGGCTACCACCGAGAGCCCGGCCGCTGGCACCAGCCAGCTGACCCGATGGCCGAGGAAGGCGACGTCCGCGGCGGAGGCGGCCATCGGCACCACGCCGATCCCGGCCGCCGCGGCCAGCACGGCGGCGCCCACGCACATCCCGGCCCAGGCCATGACCACCGGCGGCAGCGGTCCCTCGCCGCCGGCCTCCGCCCCGTCCCCGGCGCTCCCGGCCACCGGCGCTGCGCCCCCGGCCGTCCCGTCGCCGCCATGTGCCGAGAGCAGGAAGTAGATCGCCAGGCCGGCGGCGGCCAGCAGCCCCCACATCACGCCGACCGGATCGATCCGGGCGGGCCCGGTCAGGTCCAGCACCAGGGCCAGCCCGGCGACCGCGGTCACCGCGCCCGCCACGGTCAGCCGCCGGGGCCGCTGCCCGTGCCGCAGCCACAGCCACCCGACCACCAGCACCGCCCCCAGGTATTCCAGCAGCAGCGCCACGCCGATCGGTATCCGCTGGATCGCGTTGAAGTAGAACAGCTGGCATCCGGCCACCGCCACCAGCCCGTACACCGTGACCCGGCCCGCCGCCCGGCGCAGCAGCCGCCACCGTCCCCGCAGTTGCGCCGCTGCCGGGACGGTCAGCAGCAGGGCAGCGACCGCGATCCGGGTGAGCACGGCGGCGCCCGGGCTCCATCCGGCACTGATCAGCGACGAGGCGAAGGTGCCGGAGGTGCCGAAGGACGCAGCGGACGCCGCGGCGAGGGCCAGCCCGGCGCCGCTGGCGCGACGGCGGGCGGCCGGGGTCGGGGCAGGGGTCACTCCGGCGCTCCTGTCGGGACGGGTATCGGGACGACCGCCAGCTGGCTGTCGGCACGGGCATGTAAGTGGTAAAAATTACGTACAGGAGTGACACTATCCGGAGTGCGCGAAAGGAGTCAAGGTGCTTTTTGCCCATGACACCGAGGTCGCGCTGGCCGCTGCCGCCGACCTGATCAACACCGGGCGCGGCCAGGAGGCACTGCCCGACGAGGCCGCCCTTGACCGGTTCGTGGCGAGCTGGGGATGGACAGGCACGCGCACCCGGGACCGGGCGGAGCTGGCGGCTGTCCGCCGGCTCCGGCCCCGGCTGGCACAGCTGTGGGAACTGCCCGAGGACGGCGCCGCCGGCCTCGTCAACACCCTGCTACGGGAGTCGAAGGCGCTGCCGCAGCTGGTCAAGCACGACAGCTGGGACTATCACCTGCACGCCACCCCGCCGGACGCCCCGCTGGCTGACCGGATGGCGGTGGAGGCCGCGATGGCGTTCGCCGACGTGATCAGGACCGGGCAGCTGGGCCGGCTGCGCCGGTGCGCCGCTGACGACTGCGACCACCTGCACGTGGACCTGTCCAAGAACCGGTCCCGGCGGTTCTGCTGCACCGCCTGCGCGAACCGCACCAACGTCGCGGCGTACCGGTCCCGGCAGGCGGCCCGCCGCTGACCCGGTGGCCACCTCCGTTAGGGTGTGCGTCACCAGGAGTTTCGCCTCCGGCGGAACGCGCCCCCCGAGCCCGATCTGACCGGCTGCCAGGAGCCGGCGCGGGCCGCCATCGGCCGGGTGGCCGCTCGGCCGCTGACCAGTACGGGAACCGCACACATGGGATTCGACCTGCCGGCCCTCCTCACCGCCCGGCGGGGGCAGGGTTACCAGCTCCACGCCTCTCATCTCAACCCGCAGCTGCCCCGCATGCTGCACGCGATCGGCTTCGACCGGGTCTACGAGCGCGCCGAGGGCGCCTACCTCTACGACGCCGACGGCAACAGCTACGCCGACTTCCTGTCCGGCTTCGGCGTGTTCGCGGTGGGCCGCAACCACCCCGTGGTCCGCCGCGCGCTGCACGACATGCTCGACGCCGAGCTGGCCGACCTGGTCCAGTTCGACTGCGGGCTGCTGCCCGGGCTGCTGGCGGAGAAGCTGCTGGCGCAGGCCCCCGGCCTGGACCGCGCCTACTTCTGCAACAGCGGCACCGAGGCGGTGGAGGCCGCGCTCAAGTTCGCCAGGAACGCGACCGGCCGGCCGCGGATCATCTTCTGCGGCCACGCCTACCACGGGCTCACCGTGGGCTCGCTGTCGGTCAACGGCTCGGCGGAGTTCCGGCGCGGCTTCGGGCCGCTGCTGCCGGACACCAGCATCCCGCTGGGCAGCACCGACGCGCTCGCCGCGGAGCTGGCCAAGGGCGACGTGGCAGCCCTGATCGTGGAGCCGGTCCAGGGCAAGGGCGTCAACGTGTCGCCGCCGGGATTCCTGCCAGCGGCACGCGAGCTGCTGCATGCGCACGGGGCGCTGCTCATCTGCGACGAGGTGCAGACCGGCATCGGCCGGACCGGCCGGTTCTTCAGTTACCAGCACGACGGCGTCGAGCCCGACATCGTGACCGTCGCCAAGGCGCTGTCGGGCGGCTTCGTCCCGGTGGGGGCCATGCTCGCGAAGGACTGGATCTTCCGCAAGCTCTACTCCTCGATGGACCGGGTGGTCGTGCATGACTCCACGTTCGGCTCCAACGCGGCCGCCATGGCGGCCGGGCTGGCGTCGCTCGCGGTGATCGAGGACGAGCAGCTGGTCAGCAACGCCGAGCGGACAGGAGCGGCGCTGCGCGAGGCGCTGACCGGCCTCGCGTCCGAGTACGAGCTGCTGGCCGAGGTCAGGGGGCGGGGACTGATGGTCGGGCTCGAGTTCGGCAAGCCCCGCTCGCTGCGGCTGCGCGGCGGCTGGAACATGCTGCAGGCGGCCCGGCGGGGCCTGTTCGCGCAGATGGTGGTCGGCACCCTGTTCCACCGGCACCGCATCCTCACCCAGGTGGCGGGCGACCACATGGACGTGATCAAGCTGCTGCCGCCGCTGACCATCGGGGAGGCGGAGGTCAAGCTGTTCTGTGACGCGTTCGCTGACGTGATGGCGGAGGCGCACAGCGGCAGCGGCCTGATGTGGGACTTCGGTCGCACCCTCGTCCGGCAGGCGGTGGCTCGCTGACGCGGGGCGCAGCGGCAGGACGGTCCCGCTAACCTGCGCTTTCCTGGCTAACCGGCGCCTGGCCCGGGTAGGGGCAGAACATGGCAACCACGAAGCAAACCCGGGCGGCCAAGCGCAACGTGCAGTCGGCGCAGAAGGCCGCCAGCAAGAAGCGGACGATCACGAAGCTGCCCAGCAAGACCCGTAGCGCCCTCGGCAAGCAGGGCGCGGCCGTGGCGCAGCGCAAGCGCACCGGCGGCGTCAAGCCGAAGACCCGCGCCGAGCTGTATGAGATCGCCAAGAAGCGCGACCTGCCCGGCCGGTCGAAGATGGGCCGCGACGAGCTCGCCAGGAAGCTGCGCGTAAAGTAACGCTGGCCAGCATGGACTCGGCATGGGCGGTGGGTGGACCCGGCACAGGCGCTGCGGCAGGTCGCGTTCGAGCTGGAGCGTGCCGGAGCGCCCACCTACCGGGTCCGGGCGTTCCGTCGTGCCGCCGCGGTGGCGGACGAGCTGCCGCCGGGCGAGCTGGACCGCCGGATCGCCGCTGGCACGCTCGCTGACCTGCCCGGGATAGGACCGGCCACCGCCGGAGTGATCACCGAGGCCACGGCGGGGCAGCAGCCTGCCTACCTGGCCCGGCTGCTGGCGGAAGCGCCGCGGGCCGAGCCGTCGGGGCTGCGCGCGGCGCTGCGCGGCGACTGCCACACCCACTCCGACTGGTCGGACGGTGGCAGCCCGCCGCTGGAGATGGCCG
>JAIRTY010000023.1 GCA_031254715.1 Nocardiopsaceae bacterium
CTCATGCGTGTAGGTGGCCCAGTCGGTGCCCGTCGTTGCGGCCCACGCGTCGAATGGCCCGCGCAGGTCCTCTGGTGGTGACCACACTGGCGACTCGGCGAAGTTGTACTCGAACGTGCCCGCACGCTCCTGCTCCTCGGTCAGGTGAACGTCGAAGTCGTCGTTGAAGTCGCTGCCGTAGGACGAGGCGAAGGGGAAGCTCCAGCCCATCCGCCGCTTGTACGCCTGGATCTTCGTGATCGGGGCCCGCGACACCGCCCACAGCATCACGTCGTGGTTGGCCAGGTGAGTGGCGAAGCCGTTGAAGCCGTCGGCGATCGCCGAGCAGGCGGGGCACCCGGCGGTGTAGTCGGGCCCGAACATGAAGTGGTAAATGAGCAGCTGCGAGCGGCCGCGGAACAGGTCGGCGAGCGACGCTGGCCCCTCGTCGGTTCCGAACCGGTAATCCTTGCCGATCCGGACCCAGGGCAGCTCCTGGCGCTTGCGCGTCAGTTCGTCGGAGCGCCGCGTCAGCTCCTTCTCGGCCTCGAGCAGCTCCAGCCGGGCTGCCAGCCATTCGTCATGCGTCCCGGTCTTGTGACTGGTCATCGCTTGTCTCCTCTTCTTGGCGTTGCGGTGTTCTCGTCGCGCGTGGCCCGGGCTGCGTCACCGGTTACGGCTCACATCGGCGGGCTGAGCCCCGGAACCAGCGCAGGCGTGATGACGGTCAGGACTCCGAGCCCGGCGAGGGCCAGCGCCACCGGCAGGTCGATGGCGGCCCTGGCGGGCAGGAGCTTCTGGGCGAGGGCGAGCACGGTGACCAGCGCCATCCAGGTGATGCTCATAACGCCCAGCAGGACCAGCATCAGCATCAGCCCGGCGCTCGACCCGGCGCAGCAGAGCCCGAACCTCAATCCGGAACCGGTGGCCTCACGGCACCGGCGGCGGAAGTACCGCTTCAGCGGCGTGACCTCGTAGGCCGCCGCCGCGATCACCGCCGCGCCTGCGGCCACCGTCCCGTGCGGCCGGTACACCGCGTACACCGCCGTGCCTGCCAGCGCCCACACGGCCAGGTACGAGGCGGTGAACAGCGCCGCCGCTCCCATTCCGCCCGCACCAGCGCGCCTGAGCACGGCCGGGGCCGCGCCCGGCAGCATCATCGCCGCCATCATCGCCAGCCACACAGCGGTAAAGGCCCCGAACGACCCGAGCCGGGTTTCGGGCCCCATGTCCATCCCGCTCATCTGCCAGAGCGCGGCGACCCAGCAGGCGGCGGCCAGCCCGAGCGTCCCCGCCAGCGCGGCTGCGGTCGCTGGCAGGGGGCGCCGTGCCACGGCCGCGGCCGGCGCGGGAACGCCGGTGCCGCCGGCTCCCGGTGGCACCGGGTTCTGCGGCTCAACCTTCATGCTCGCCTCCGTGATCAGCCATGGTGTGCGCAGGTTGCGGCGGCCAGGCGGCCCCGCGCAGCCCGGCCGGCAGTCATGACGCGTCCCGGTCAAGGTGGCCGGCCAGTGCGCTGAGCGTGCTGTCCCAGTCGCGGGCCAGCGCGGCGAGGAATTGCTGTGCCACCCGCATCGGCGCGGGGCAGAGCCGGTACCGCACCCGGCGCCGCTCGCCGGGCGCGGCCGTCACCAGCCCGGCCTCGGCTAGCAGGCCCAGGTGCTTGGCGATCGCCTGCCGGGTGATCGGCAGCTGGCCGGCCAGGTCCGTGGCGGTGGCCGGGCCGCCCGCGGCCAGCGCGGCCAGGATGGCGCGCCGGGTGGGGTCGGCCAGGGCGGCGAAGACCTGTTCGGCGATCGCCTCGACGTCAGGCGGCATCGAGGTAGGCGACCAGCTCGCCGAGCTCCTTCGCCCAGCCGTCGGTGTTGCCCCGGTACGCGGTGCGGTGCGCGTCCTCGGGCAGTTGCGCGAAACCGCTCTCGACCACCGTCAGCCGGGTTCCGGTACCGGTCGGCTCGAGCGTGAACTCGACGTAGGTACGGCGCGGGTCGTCATCGGGGAGCCCGTTGATCTGCCAGGTGAACCCGAACACCGTCGGCTCTTCCACCCGTTCCACGCGCATCCTGGCGGTGTGCCCGTTGGCCCAGCTCATCCGGGCCGGCCCGCCCGGGTGCAGGTCGATCGTGGCCACCTGGCCGAACCAGGAAGCGAGGCCCTCAGCCGTCGTGAGCGCCGCCCACACCGTGGCGGGCGGGTGAGCCAGCTCCACGGTCCGCTCGATGCGATCAGGAAATCCCATGACACCCCTCCCAGATAGCAACCGACTAGTTGCAACAATATGGCAACCAGTCGGTTGCGTCAAGGAGTGCCCGCGCCGTCCCTGTCAGCGGGTGCCGAGCCGCCAGGCGAATTACGCACAATACGAAAATCATTCATTCGAACGGGCAGGGCACTCCCGCGCGCCGGCACCGCATGCCAGCGCGGGCACGCCGGAAGGCCGCGGGACGGCGCCGGATAGCGCACTGGCACGGTGCCCCGATGTGCCCGGTGACGGCCGGGCCGACGCCAGCAGTCAGGCGGCCGGGTCGCGGAGGCTGACCAGATTGATGGCGACGAACTGGAGCACGACGCGGTCGTCCCGGGTGAGCAGCCGGCACTCGCTGCGGACGATGCCGCGGTCCGGCTTCGAGCGCGAGGGCCGTGCCTCCACGATGGTGAGCCGCGCCCGGACCGAGTCGCCCGGCCGCAGCGGGGAGGGCCAGCGAAGCTCGTCCACGCCCGGCGAGGCGAGGCTGGCCACCCGCGACAGGTAGTGGCCGGCGATCAGCCGCATCATGATCCCGGCCGAATGCCACCCGCTCGCGATCAGGCCGCCGAACGGGCCGGTGACCGCGTACGCGGGGTCGGTGTGAATCGGCTGCGGGTCGAACTTGCGGGCGAAGTCGATGATGTCCTGCTCGGTCACCAGCACGTGGCCGTACTCGTACGTGGCTCCCGGGTGGTAGTCCTCGAAGTACCTGTCATCCATGGGCGCCGCGAAGTCGGCCGGGCCGAGCGACCTGGTGCCGTCGGAGGTGGCGGAGGACGTCATGGACCCCAGCATCGCACGCCGGGCCGCCCCGCCGGCCGCTGGCGGCGCCTGCCATGCCATCAGCCGCCCGGCCCGTCAGCCGAGCGGCTGATGGCCCATGGCAGCCGGCTCGCGGCCAGCGAGCAGCCAGCCCGCTATCACCGCGAGCGCGGGCATGCCCACCAGGATGAGCAGCAGGCTGGCCACCGGGATGCTGCGCAGCGAGGACAGGCCGTCCAGGTGGCTGGTCCGGAAGAAGCCGATCGCCGCGAGGTAGCCGCCGGCCAGGCCGAGCACAGCACCGG
>JAIRTY010000035.1 GCA_031254715.1 Nocardiopsaceae bacterium
CGGTGGGGTTCACCCTCCAGTTCGGCGTGACCGGCGTCCTCAACCTGGCGTTCGGCGCGGTCATGATCTTCGGCGCGTTCATCGCCTACCTGGTCAACGGCCGCGGCGTATCGGTGTGGGCCGGCCTGGTGGTGGCCATGGCCGCCTGCTCGGCGCTGTCGGTGCTGCTGAACGCCGGCATCTACACGCCGTTCCAGCGCCGCGGCGCGTCCCCGATCACGATGGTCATCGTGTCGCTCGGGATGACCCTGATAATCGAGTTCGGCGTGCAGGCGCTGGCAGGCGGTACGGGTGTCTCGTACCGGATGGGCAACGGGCCCACCTACAAGGCGGGCGGCCTGAGCCTGAGCGGCGTGCAGCTGATCATCATGGCCCTGAGCGTGCTGGTCATGGCGACCGTGCACGGGCTGCTCCGGTACACGAGACTGGGCAAGGCGATGCGGGCCACCGCCGCCAACCGGGATCTGGCCCGCACCTGCGGCATCCGGACCAGCCGCGTGATCACCCTCACCTGGGCGGTGACCGGGGCCCTGTGCGGGCTGGCGGGCACCGTGTTCGCGATGAACTCCGGGAGCTTCGACGCCACCAGCACCGACCTGTTCCTGATCATGATCCTGGCCGCGGTGTTCCTGGGCGGCCCGGGCCAGCCGTACGGGGCCATGCTGGGCGCGCTGATCATCGGCATCGCCACCGAGCTGAGCGCGGCGTTCATCCCGGCCGACTACAAGTACGTGGTCGCGTTCGTGGTGCTGCTGCTGATGCTGGGGGTACGGCCGGCCGGGCTACTGGGGGCCAGGGCATGACGGGAGCGGCCGGATGAACTTGTTCTACGTCATCAACCTGCTGGTGTACGCGGCGGTGGACGCGATGGCCTGCCTCGGGCTCAGCCAGCAGTTCGGGGTGGCGGGGGTCACCAACTTCGGGTTCATCATCTTCCAGGCGGCAGGCGGGTACGCGGCCGCGGTCATGGCGCTGCCGCCCGACACGGCGAACGGCAGCTTCCAGTCCTACCTCGGCGGCTGGGGGCTGCCGTTCCCGCTGCCGTGGATTGGCGCCGCGGTCGTCGGCGGGGTCATCGCGCTGCCGTTCACGTTCCTGGTGGGCCGGCGGCTGCGGGGCGACTTCGCGGCGGTCGGCCTGCTGGTGACCGCCGTGCTGCTGAATCTGCTGGTGACCAACTACCGTCCGTTCCTCAACGGCGACGCCGGGCTGTCGCTGATCCCGCAGCCGCTGCAGCCCTCGGGCGCCGTCGCGTCCGCTGGCTCCCAGTGGATCTTGACGCTGATCGCGATCGCACTGGCGGCGGCCGTCTTCTGGTTCGTCCGCCGGGTCACCGAATCTCCCTACGGCCGGTCACTGCGCGCCATGCGGGACAACGACGCGGTCGCCGATTCCCTCGGCAAGAACCTGCTTTCGCTCCGAACGGTCATGCTCGTGACCGGCGGGGCGATCGCGGGATTGTCCGGCGGGGTGCTGGTCACCTACATCACCACCTGGTCGCCGGCCGCCTGGGCGTATGCGGAGACCGTGGTGCTGTTCGCGGCGGTGATCATCGGCGGGGCCGGCAACCACTGGGGAGCTGTGCTCGGGGCGGTCCTGGTTCCGGTCGGGTTCGAGGAGGTGACCCGGTACATACCGACCTCGAACAACCTCCCGCCCAACCTGATCCCGTCGCTGGAATGGGTAGCGATCGGGGTGCTCATCGTCGTCTTCTTGTGGTGGCGGCCACAGGGGATTCTGCCGGAGCGCAAACGGGTCATCCGGGTGTCGTCCCCTGCGTCGACCGCAGACCCGGTCAGTGGGTCGGCGCCGGCCCACGTGCCGTCCGCGGGCTGGCAGGACTCCGGGACTGCTGGGGCGCGTCGGCCCGAGGCGGCCGGGGATGACGGTGACCGTGCGCAACGAGACGCCCGCGGCCCGGCCCGCCCGCCGTCGCCTCAGGCTACGGACGATGGTGCTCGCCGTAGCCAGGTTGCTCCCCAGGTTGCTGCGGCGGGGGGTGACGGGTCCCCGATTCTGGAGGTTCGGGGGGTGGTGCGGGAGTTTGGGGGGGTGCGGGCTGTTGACGACGCTTCGTTTGCGGTGCGGCGGGGGTCGCTGACGGGGCTGATCGGGCCGAACGGGGCTGGGAAGTCCACGTTGCTGGCGATGCTGGCGGGGACGCTGCCGGTGACCTCGGGGCGGGTTGTCTACCAGGGGCAGGACGTGACGTCGCTGGCGGCGTTCCGGCGGGCTCGGCTGGGCCTGGTGCGGACGTTCCAGCTGGCCAGCGAGTTCAAGCGGCTGACCGTGATGGAGAACCTGCTGTCGGCGGTGCCGGGCAGCCGGGGAGACTCGTTCCGCGGGGCGGTGCTCGGCAGGCGGTACTGGCGGGCCGACGAACAGGCCGCCATCGCCCGGGCGCAGGCGGTGCTGGAGCAGTTCGGGCTGGCGCAGTACGCGAACCACTACGCCGGCGACTTGTCGGGCGGCCAGCGGCGGCTGGTCGAGATCATGCGCGCGCTCATGGCCCGGCCCAGCCTGTTGCTGCTGGACGAGCCGATGGCCGGCGTGCACCCGGAACTGGCGCGGCGCATCGGCCGCGAGCTGACCCGGCTCTGTGCCGAAGGGATGACGGTCCTCATGGTCGAGCACGAGCTGGCGATCATGGACGAGTTCTGCGACCCGGTGGTGGTGATGGCCGAGGGGGCGGTGCTGGCCGAGGGAACCATGGCCCAGCTCCGGCAGCGCGCGGAGGTCGTGGAGGCCTACCTTGTCGGCTGAGCTCGAACTGCCGGGCGTCAGGCTCCGGGCGGAGGGAATCACCGCCGGCTACGGCGGCGACCCGGTGATCCGCGGCATCACCGTCGGGGTGAATCCCGGCGAGGTCGTGTCACTGGTCGGCCCGAACGGCTCGGGCAAGAGCACCCTGCTCAAGAGCCTGGCCGGGATGCTGCGGATCTCCGCCGGCCAGGTGCTGGCCGGCGACTCCGACATCACGAACTGGCCGCCGGAGGAGATCGCCCGGGCCGCCGTCGGCTACGTGCCGCAGGTGGACGACGTGTTCGGCCCGCTCTCGGTCAGGGAGAACCTGGAGATGGGCGGCTACCTGCTGCCCCGCAGGCAGGTCGGGGAGCGGGTCAGCCGGGCGGTCACGGTGTTCCCCCGGCTCGGGCAGATGATGAGCCGCAGCGCCGCCCGGCTGAGCGGCGGCGAGCGGAAGATGCTGGCCATGGCCCGGGTGCTGATGCTCGACCCGGGCGTGTTCCTGCTCGACGAGCCGACCGCCAACCTCGCCCCGGCGATCGCAGCGGCGCTGCTGTCCGAGCACATCCGGCAGCTCGCCGGGAGCGGCGCCGCCGTGCTCGTCGTCGAGCAGCGGGCCCGGGCGGTGCTCGCCATCTCGGACCGGACCTACGTGCTCGGCGGCGGGGAGGTCCGGATGTCCGGCACCCCGGCCGAGCTGTCGGCCAGCCCGGAGTTCGTCGACTCGTTCCTGGGCGGCCACGCCACCCCCGCGACGGCCCCTGACGGCTGAGCCCGGGTACAGCGATGATCAGGCCCGGACCCGGCCGGGTCCCGGCCGGCCAGGCGGACGGAACCAGCCGGTAACCGCCGCATGGCGGTCAAGCGTTGAAGGCGCGTGAGGACCCAACAGCTGGACTTTGCCGAGTTCTACCGCGGGACCAGGGACGAGTGCTTCGTCACCGTCCTGGTGAGCGTGGGTAACCGGGACACGGCGCAGGATCTCGTCGCCGAGGCGTTTGCCCGGGCCTGGGCGTCGTGGCGTACGGTCAGCCGACATCCGGCGCCTGCCGCGTGGGTGGTCCGGACCGCACTGAACGCGAATATCTCCTGGTGGCGTCGCCGACGACGGGAGGTATCGGTGCCCGACCCCGGCCTGGTCGCGGATCCGAAAGCGGCCGCCGAGGCCGTCGGCGGGTCCGTCGATCCACGGATCATGGCGGCCTTGCTGCGGCTGCCCGCCCGGCAACGGCAGGTCGTCGCCCTCCGGCTGTTCCTCGATCTGGATACCGGCCGCACCGCGCAGGTGCTCGGCATCGCGCCGGGCACGGTCCAGGCCCATCTGGGCCGTGCCATCGCCGCATTGCGCGACGATCTCATGCCGCAGCCACAACGGGAGACCCGACATGAACGATGACGAACTGATCACGGCGGTGCGGGAGCAGCGGGACAAGCTCCCCATGACGGTCCCGGCGGAGCAGGTCATCAGCCGCGGCCGCGTGCTGCGGGCCCGGCGGCGGATGGCCGGCCTGGCCGGAGCCCTGGCGGTGGTCGTCGCGACGGCGGTCGCTTTTACCGCGCTGGCCCCGGCCGGCCCTGGGCGCGGCAGTCAGGCCCGCGCCAGGCCGGTCGCCTGGACCGTCACCATGCAACCCGATGGCGGCGTCAAGGTCACCCTCCGGGAGCTACCTGATCCGGCCCGGCTGCAGCGGAAGCTCCGCGCGGACGGGATCCCTGCCCGGGTCATCATCGATGCCCGCGGACACCAGGCGCCGAACGACTTCAAGGTCCCCGGCTGCCATGTCTACGGGGTGGGCGCGCCGGGCGGGACCCCGGTTGCCCGGTGGCAGGACGTGTTCTTCGGGCCGCACGTCCACGACAAGTACACGGGCTACGACTTCTGGGTCTACCCCCCGGCTCTCCCGGCCGGGCGCGGCGTGGGGATCTTCGTCTCCATCGGGGCGGACCGGCTGACCAACCACCACCAGCGGATCGGCGCGGACCACGGCTACGGCGTCAACTCCTACTCGCTCTACCTGGTGGATGCCAGCCCGCGGTGCACCGGCAGTTGACCGGACCCGGACACGGCCCCCGCAAGGTGGCGGCCGTGATGGGTGATCCTGGTCCGGGCAGGCGGGCGGTTGTGGCCTGGACCGGGCAGGTTACGCGTGCTTTCCCGCCGGGGGACAGCCAGCGTCTTCCAGCGCTTCCAGCCGCGCCTGGCGCGCCTCGTCCTTCTTGAACCACTCCACGGCGACATAGAAGACGGCGGCGAGACTGATGAACGACGACGGGATCCACATGATGGCGCCGGCCAGTGCCTGGTGGGCCAGCGCGTGAGGACGGCCGCCCCACGGCGGCGGGAGCGCCGTGTAGTAGGGGTAGAGCGGGTGGGTCGCCAGGATGAACACCAGCGAGATGATCGCCATCACCGGCATCAGCAGGACGACGAGCATGATCCGCGCTCCGAAGCCCGGCTTTCGCCTGACCGGCTCGACTCCGAGAATGACCCCCCACAGCAGGATCCCGGTCACCAGGTAGGTGAAGTGCTCGAGGTCGTGGATGTACGGGTGCTCGAGGGCGAAGTTGTACAGGGCGGTGAAGTGCGTGGCGACCAGGCCACCGGCATAGAGCACGCCGACCACCCAGGGACGGCTGAGCGCATGGGCGACACGGCTGTGCAGCACCGGGAGCACGAACTGGGAGCGGCCCCGGGGCGTCGCCGCGCGCAGCGCCAGCGTCACCGGGGCACCGAGTACGGCAAGCGGGCACACCAGCCCGAGCAGGAGCAGATGCTGGCCCATGTGCGCGGCCAGGTCCACGTCGGCGTAGGTGTCGAACGGCCCGTCCACCGCGATCACCAGCACGATCAGGCTGGCTATGAACGCCCAGGCCCGGTACGGCGGAAAGGGCGGCCGCAGCTGCCTGCGCAC
>JAIRTY010000055.1 GCA_031254715.1 Nocardiopsaceae bacterium
GGGGCGGGGGAGGGCTGGTGCTGCCGTTCTATCAGTGCCGCCGCCGCCACTGCCACCGGCACGATGCGGACAGTCGCCAGTTTGTGTTATGTTAATAACATGACAGAACGGGAGCCTGCCGGGCGGGAGCCTCCCCGCGAGATCCGGCGCCGGTCCGGGACGAGGCCCTCGGGAAGCCCCGCGCGAGGGAGCGGCAAAAGCCGGGCGAAGCGGGCCAGCAGTGCGAGAGGAGAGCACAAAGCCGTGCTCAATGTCACCGTCAGCGAGTCACTCGCGGAGGAAGTGCGGCAGTTGGCCGCGCTGGAGCACGCCACGGTTTCCAGCGTCGTCGAGCGCGCCCTGGCCGAGCAGGTCTCGTGGGAGATCATCCGGGCCCGGGGCCTGGCCGCGATCGACGAGTACTACCAGCAGCACGGCTACCCGACCCCCGAGGAAAGGGCACAAGCCGAGGCGGAGGTGGCCGAAGAGCACCGCCTGATCGACGAGGCGCACGCGGAGATGGGCCCGGAAGGCTGGGTCCCCCCGAGGTGGTTCGTGGAAGCCTCTCGACTCAACTGGTGGGGCGACCGCTAATGCGCTACGTGTACGACAGCGGGACCCTCATCGCCATTGACAACCGCGAGCGCGAGGCGCTGCGACGGCACGAGGAACGACTCGCCGGGCGAGACCAGCTCATCGTCCCGGCCCCCGTAGCAGCCCAGGTTGTGCGCGCCCCAAACCGGCAGGCGCGGCTGATGTTTGCCTTACGCGGCTGCCAGATCGTGCCGTTCGAGAAGCGGCACGTCGCCAAGGTGGGCATGCTGCTCGCCAGGTCGGGGACGTCCGATGTGGTCGACGGCTTTGTGGCGGTCGCCGCAGCCGAAGCCGACGCGGCGGTCGTCACTTCCGACGCCGACGACATCGGGCTCTTGCTCGGCACCCTGGGAGCGCGGCTGGCCGTACTGGCACCCTGACCGGCGTCGCTCACGAGCGGTATCCGGCTGGGGCCTGGCCAAACGCTAGTCAGAGGCTCGCGACCGCGGGGATCACCTCGCTGCCGATGACCTCGAGCGGGGTGACGTCCCAGACGCGGGCGACCGAGCCGATCGCCACCTGGAAGCCCAGCTCGGCGAGCTGGCCAAGCCGGTCGACGGTCTCACCGGCCTGCTCGCCCTTCTCCCCGGCGTCGAACCGGAAGTAGCAGGTCTTGGTGATCTCGTCGTAGTCGCGGCCGACGGCGTCGCAGTGGGCGCGCAGGACGTCCAGCTTGCGGGCCAGGTCGGGAGTGGTGAACAGGTTGCAGGCCTGCGCGTACCTGGCGACCAGCCGGAGCGTCTTCCGCTCGCCCCCGCCGCCGATCATGACCGGCGGGTGCGGGGCGGTCAGCGCCCGCGGCGAGTTGAGCGGCCGGTCCAGCTGGTAGTGCCGGCCGCGGTAGGGGCTCTCGTCGCCGCGCCACATCTGCAGGCAGATCTGCAGCGTCTCCTCCAGCCGCTCGAACCGCTCGGCTACCGGCGGGAACGGGATGCCGAGCCCGCGGGACTCCTCCTCGTTCCAGGCCGCGCCGATCCCCAGCCAGGCCCGCCCGCCGGACAGCACGTCCAGCGTCGAGATGATCTTCGCCAGGATGCCCGGGTGCCGGTAGACGGTGCCGGTCACCAGGGTCAGCAGCTTCGCCCGGGAGGTGCAGGCGGCGAGGTACCCGAGCGTGGTGTAGGCCTCGAGCATTTCCCGCTCAGCCGCCCCGATCGCGCGGATCTGGAAGAAGTGATCCATCACCGCGATGAAGTCGAACCCGGCCTCGTCGGCGGTCCTGGCCACCGTGGCCAGGCCGGCGCCGAGCCGGGCAGGTCCGCCGGGAGCGGTGAAGTCTGGTATCTGCAGGCCGATCCGCACGCTGCGCCACCTCCGGGCACCGAGCCTACGCGGCGGCTTACCACCGGCGGCCCCGCACCGCCGGCCCTCGGCTGCGGGCTCGCCACCGGCACCGCCCCGGCGGGCTGGCTGGCAGGTTCGCGCAGAATGGGAGCATGACGCGACCCGTGCTCAAGACCCAGACGCTCGTGACCGAGGACGGGGTGCCGATCGACGCCATCCACCTGCCGGGCGACAGCGAACTCGCCATCGTGCTCGCGCACGGCTTCACCCTCTCCTGGCAGCACGGTGCGGTGTGGCGGGCCGCCAACCGGCTGAACCGCACGGCCGGCGTCCTCACCTTCGACTTCCGCGGGCACGGCCGGTCGGGCGGGATGTCCACGCTGGGCGACCGCGAGATCAAGGACCTGGATGTGGCAGTTGCCTATGCCCGCGAGCTCGGCTACCGGCGGATCGCCGCGGTCGGCTTCTCGATGGGCGCCTCGATCGTGGTCAGGTACGCCGGGCTGATGGGCGGGCTGGACGCGGCGGTGTCGGTGAGCGGGCCCGGCCGCTGGTACTACCGCGGTACCCCGCCGATGCGGCGGCTGCACTGGGCGGTGGAGCGGCGGGCGGGCCGGCTCATCACCCGCACCTGGCTGAACACGCGGGTGAGCCCGCTGCGCTGGAACCCGGTGCCGGTGCCGCCCGCCGAGGCGGCGGCCATGATCTCGCCCACCCCGTTCCTGGTGGTGCACGGCGACCAGGATCGCTACTTCCCGGTGGAGCACGCTTACCAGCTCTATGAGGCCGCCAGGGAGCCGCGGGAGCTGTGGGTGATCCCCGGCTTCGGGCACGCGGAGTCCGGGGCCGACGCGCACCTGGTGGACCGGATCGTGGCCTGGCTCCGCGAGGCCGTCACGGCCAGCCCGGCCGCCGCTGGCGGCCCGCCGGCGGTAGCGGCGTCCTCCTGATCCTGGCGCCCCGCGCCCGCCCCAGCCTTGCTGCCTGCCCGCCCGCGGCCGGCGCGGGGCCGGCTACCAGCTTGTCGGCAGCGGCATGCCCTCGCTGTAGCCGGCCGCGCTCTGCACACCGACCAGGGCCAGTTCCCGGAACTCGGCCAGGTTGCCTGCCCCCGCGTAGGTGCACGCGCTGCGCACCCCGGCGGTGATCACGTCCAGCAGGTCCTCCACCCCTGGCCGCTGCGGGTCGAGGTACATCCGGGCGGTCGAGATGCCCTCCTCGAACAGCTCCTTGCGGGCACGCTCGAACGGCGAGTCGGTGACCCCGCGCAGCCGCACCGCCCGGGCCGACGCCATCCCGAAGCTCTCCTTGAACAGCCGGCCGTCGGCATCGCGGAACGTGTCGCCGGGCGATTCGTAGGTCCCGGCGAACCAGGAGCCGATCATCACGTTCGATGCCCCGGCGGCCAGCGCCAGCGCCACGTCCCTGGGGTGCCGGATGCCGCCGTCCGCCCACACGTGCGCGCCGTGCCGCCGCGCCTCCGCCGCGCATTCCAGCACCGCGCTGAACTGCGGCCGCCCCACCCCGGTCATCATCCGGGTGGTGCACATCGCGCCCGGCCCGACGCCTACCTTCACGATGTCAGCGCCCGCGGCGATCAGGTCCCTGGTGCCGGCGGCCGTGACCACGTTCCCTGCCGCCACCGGCACGGTGGGGCCGGTCCCGCGCACCGCGCGCAGCGCGGCGGCCATCTTCTGCTGGTGCCCGTGTGCGGTGTCCACGACCAGGATGTCCACCCCTGCCTCGAGCAGCTGCTTGGCCTTGGTCGCGACGTCGCCACTGATCCCGAGCGCGGCCCCGATCCGCAGCCGCCCCCGGTCATCGGTGGCCGGCTGGTAGAGCGCCGCGCGCAGCGCCCCGGTGCGGGTCAGGATGCCCACCAGCCGGCCGGTCTCGTCCACCACCGGCGCCAGCCGGTGCCTGCCGCCGTGCAGCAGCTCGAAGGCCCGCCGCGGGTCCGTGCCCGCCGGAAGGGTCAGCAGGTCGGCCGACATCACGTGGCGGACCTGGGTGAACCGGTCCACCCCGGTGCAGTCGGCCTCGGTCACCACCCCGGCCGGGCGGCCGTTCTCGACCACCACCACGGCGCCGTGCGCCCGCTTCGGCAGCAGGCTCAGCGCGTGCCCGGTGGTGTCACCGGGCCCCAGCGTGATCGGCGTGTCGTGGACCAGGTCCCGGCCCTTGACCCAGGCCACCACCTCGGCCACCACGTCGATCGGGATGTCCTGGGGCAGGATCGCGATGCCGCCGCGGCGGGCCACCGTCTCCGCCATCCGGCGGCCGGAAACCGCCGTCATGTTGGACACCACCACCGGGATGGTGGAGCCGCTGCCGTCGCTGGTGGCCAGGCTGACATCCAGCCGTGACTCCACCGCCGACGGCTGCGGGACCAGGAACACGTCGCTATAGGTCAGGTCGTGGGCAGGGGCCTGCCCGCCAAGGAACTGCACGTCAACGATTCTGCCCGAGATCGGGGAGAGCTCAGTCCCGGCCAGCGGCGGACCGGGCCGGCGGTGAGCCTATCCTGCCCGGGTGACCCCTGATCCTGACCGGGTGCACCCTGATCCCGCCCGGGCGATCCCTGATCCTGCTCGGGCTGCCGCTGACCCGCCGGGCGGTGGCGCTGCCGCTGCCAGCGAGCCTGCCGGGCGCCAGCCGGCCACCCCGCCGGGCGTGCTGCGGCTGGGCGGGCGCGAATGGGAGCCGGGGTCGTTCGGGATCATGGCCGTGGTGAACCGGACGCCGGACTCCTTCTACGATCGCGGCGCCACGTACGGGTTCACCGAGGCGCTGGCCGCTGCCGGGCGGGCGGTCGAGGCCGGCGCGGACATCGTGGACATCGGCGGGGTCAGGGCGGGCCCGGGCGACGACGTCAGCCCGGGAGAGGAGATCCGGCGGGTGACCGGCCTGATCGCGGCCGTCCGCGCGCACCATCCGGGGGTGGTCATCAGCGTCGACACCTGGCGGGCGGAGGTCGCGGCGGAAGCCGCCGCTGCGGGCGCGGACCTGCTCAACGACGCGTGGGGCGGCGCCGACCCGCGGCTGGCGGAGGTCGCGGCGGCCTACGGGACCGGCCTGGTCTGCGCGCACGCGGGCGGGCTGGCGCCGCGCACGAGGCCGCACCGGCCCGCCTACCGGGATGTGACCGCCGCCGTCATCGCGCAGGTCACCAGGGAGGCGGACCGGGCGGTGCGGGCCGGGGTCAGGCCCGACGGGATCCTCATCGACCCGGCGCACGATTTCGGCAAGAACACCTGGCAGTCGCTGGAGCTGACCAGGCGGACCAGGGAACTGGTCGTGACCGGCTGGCCGGTGCTGGTCGCGGCCTCGAACAAGGATTTCGTGGGGGAGACGCTGGGCCTGCCGGTCGGCGAACGGGCCGAGGGCAGCCTCGCGGTGCTGGCGATCAGCGCCTGGGAGGGCGCCCGGGTGTTCCGGGTCCATGACGCCGCCGCCGCCCGGGAGGCGCTGGCCGCGGTCGCCGCCCTGCGCTCCGGGCGGAGCGCCGGCCGCTAAGGGGTGTCCGGCATGGCGAACGCGGCGTACATGATGCCGGCGATCCGGTCCACCATCTCGTCCCTCGGCAGCCGGACCTCCACGCTCAGCAGGTAGTTGACCCGTTCCAGCATGAGCAGGCACGCCAGTGAGGTCAGTTCGGCGCGAGCGCTACCGCCGCCGTTCTCTTCGGCCGCGTTCCCGCCGGCGGCTCCCGCGGTTCCCTCGCCGTCCGGCGGCCGGGCGGCGCGGCCGGTGGCCGCGGTCATGCCCTGGGCCATCGCCTCGGCGAGCCGGAACAGCAACTGCAGGCCGTCGCCGTAGATGTCCTCGCCCACCAGCTCAGCCTGGGTGAGCACCCGCAGCACCGCCGAGTGAGCCTCGTAGGTCTTGCAGAACGAACGCACCCAGGCCCGGAGCGCGGCCCGGCCAGCAGCGTTGCGGGTCACCACCGGGAACGCGTCGGTGATCGTCGCCATCTCGTCCAGCGCGTCCCGCAGCAGGGCCTTGAACAAGTCCTCCTTGTTCGCGAAGTACAGGTAGAAGGTCCCGTGCGAGGTCTGCGCCCGGCGCACGATGTCGTCGACCCTGACCGTCTGGAAGCCGCGCTCGTCAAACTCGGCCAGGCCCGCCTCCAGCAGCCTGCCGACCGTCTGCCGGCCCTGCGCGCGCAGTTCCCGGTCCTGCGCCGGGCGGCCGCCGCCCAGCGAAGGCCGCCGGGCACGACCGCTCCCGGCCCGCCCGTGGCCCGGCGCCCCGTGCCGCGCAGCAGGCGCGCCGCCCCCGCTACCCCCCGGCCCGCCGGGGCACCCTTCCCGACTCATGATCGGAGCGTACAGCGCGACGGTCCGGGCTGCTCGGGATAACCCGCCCCGGCGCGGCCCGCGGTGCGGCGGGAGGCACGTCTGCGCTGTCCGCGCCGTCGTCCCCGGCGCGGCGGGTCCGGAGCCGGCGCAGCCCGGCCAGGCAGGTGAGCACGGCAGCGCCGCCGCAGCCGGCCGCGAACACATAGCCCCAGCGGGCGCCCAGGGCGTCGATGAGATGGCCGGCGATGGGCGAGCCGGTGGCCGCGCCCACCGAGATCGCCGACGAGAGCCAGGTCATCCCCTCGGTCCCGCGCCCGGCCGGGGCCTGCTCGGCCACCAGCCCGTAGCCGGCGATCAGGGTGGGCGAGATGGCCAGGCCAGCCACCAGCATCACCGCCGCCAGCACGGTCAGCCCCGGCACCAGCCAGAACGTCGCCACCCCGGCGACCGTGCAGGTCAGGGTCGTCGCGAACCGGGACCCCAGCGGCGTCCGCCAGGACCGGGTCCCGTACCAAAGACCGCCGACGGCGCTGCTCAGCGCGTACAGCCCGAGCCAGAGCCCGGCCAGCGACTTGTGGCCGTGCGCGGAGGCGAAGGCGACGGTGCTCAGGTCGATGCTCACGAACATGCTGCCGATGAACCAGTAGACCGGCACCAGCGTGACCAGCCCGCGCGCCGGCATCCGGGCCCGGGCCGGCCGCCCGGGCAGCCCGGCTGGCAGCCCGGGCGCTGAGAGCCCGGCGGGGGGCAGCCCGGTGGCGGGGGGCAGCCCGGCGGCGGGGGGCGGGCGGCGCGGGTGCCCGGCCGGCGGCGGCTGGGTCCGGCGCTGGGCGGCGAAAGCCGCCGTCCCGGTCACGCACAGCAGCATCGCGGCGGTCACCCCGGCCGCCGGGTGCACGTCCGTGGCCAGCAGCGTCACCAGCGCCGGGCCGATGACGAAGATCATCTCATCGGCCACAGACTCCAGCGAGAAGGCGGTGTGCAGCCGCGCCGAGCCGGACAGCAGCGTGCCCCACCGGGAGCGCACCATCGGTCCCAGCGACGGCATGGTGGCGCCGGCGAGTGTCCCGGTGATCAGCAGCACCCAGAGCGGGGCCCGGGCCTGGGCAGCGGCGACGAAGCCCAGCGTCGCGGTGCCGAACACGGCCGCCTGCGGGCCGAGCACCCGGTCCTGGCCGAGCCGGTCGGCCAGCCGGGCGGCCAGCGGCGCGCACCCCGCGTACCCGACCGATCCGGCTGCCGCCACCAGCCCCGCCACGCCGTACCGGCCGGTGACCGCCGCCACCAGCAGCACCGTGCCCAGTGCGAACATGGACATGGGCATCCGGCCGAAGAACCCGGCCAGCGAGAATCCGAGCGCGCCGGGCAGCCGCAGGATCTCCAGGTACGGAACGCGGGCCAGTGCCCTGCCGATCCCGCCCCGTTTCATCCGCAGTGACCTCCCGGAAGACCGTACCCGGTGGCCCTGAGCCGGAGCGAGCGCATTTCGCCGCCTCCCGGACCGGCCAGGCGAGTATGGCAACAGGGTCGTGATTGCCTACCGGGCGGAGCCATTTTGTGCGGGAAATTGAGCCGCGGCACTGCTGCATCGAGTCAGCCGCAGGTTATGGTGTCAAGACGATGAGACGACTGCTCCGCCTCGCCTGCACCGCCCTTTCCGCGGCGGGAATGCGGGGTATCGCGAGCAGGCGCTGGCGGGGCGGTGCCGCCCTCGGCGCGGTGGCCGTGCTGGCGGGGGCCGGCCAGATTTTCCCCCACCCGCCCGGTAACGCGGCTGGCCCGGCGACCGACGCGGTGGCGAAAGGACCGGGCTTCCACCAGATCTTCCTGCCGGACGTGGTCGTCACCCTGCCGTCCGGCCTGAGCCCTCTGCAGGTCGCCCGGCTGGACAAGCTGCCCGGCGTGCGGCGGGTGATCGCCGTGGATGGTGCCAGGATCAAGGCCAATGGCCGGGAAGTGAACCTGCTCGGCGTGGACCCGCAAATATTCCGCTCCTGGACCCCGTTGCGGACGGCATCAGACGAACGGCTGTGGTCCTCCCTGGACCGGCATCAGTTCGTGGCCTCCCAGCATGCACGGCAACTGCTCCGGCTGCGGCCAGGCCACCGGTACCAGCTGCTGGGAGCCGCGCCCGACGATCTCGCGTTCAGCGGATCTGCCCAGCTCGGAGTCGCCGGCATGGACCTGCTGGTGAGCAAGCGTGCCTCGGCCGGGCTCGGGCTCATCCATAACGTCGCCGCCCTGATCAGCGCGCCGGGCCTGGCCATGGCCGCGCTCACCCGCCACGTGCGGGCGGTCGCGGGCCGGAGCTCCACGGTCACGGACGTGCGCCAGCAGGAACTCCCGGTGGACCAGGCCGCCTCGCCCAGCAAGCCGGGCAGCTACCTGGAGCTGTTCCGGGAATCCGCGGCCCGGTACTGCCCCGGGCTGTCGTGGACGGTGCTGGCGGCGATCGGGCAGATCGAGAGCGGCGACGGCGCCAATCCCGGCCCCTCCAGCGCGGGTGCTCTCGGGCCGATGCAGTTCCTGCCGTCCACCTGGCAGCGGTGGGGTATCAGCGCGTTCGGCAACTCGGGCCCGCCGGACATCATGGATCCCTACGACGCGGTCCCGTCGGCGGCCCGGCTGCTGTGCGCGTCCGGCGCCACCGCACCGGGCGGGCTGTCCGGGGCCATCTTCGCCTACAACCACGCGAACTGGTATGTGAGCGAGGTCCTCGGCCTCGCGCGTCAGTACGCCCAGCAGTACGGGTAGGTAACCCTCAGCTACTCTCACCCGGGAGCCCGGACGGGGTGGCGGGCGGGCACGGCAGCGGCGAGCATGCGGTTGGATGGGTGCCATGCCGGACTACGACGCGTTCCTGCTCGTATCCTTCGGCGGGCCGGAGGGACCGGACGAGGTGCTCC
>JAIRTY010000057.1 GCA_031254715.1 Nocardiopsaceae bacterium
CCCTCTTCACGGGTTTATATGGCGCAAGGATTCAAATTGGATTTTACAAAAGTATACATTATGGAGCAGCTACATCCCCGAAGAAGACGGCGTTCTGATCGCATATGCGTCCGTTTACGGGAATACTGAGAACGCTGCGGAGATACTCGCTTTCAAACTACGCGAAAAAGGGTTGAAAACTGAAATGTTCGACGTCTCGGTCGCGTCCCCGTCCCGTCCTCGGCCGTCCCGGCCCGTCCCCGGGCCGTCTCGGTCGCGTCTCCGTCCTCGGCCGTCCCGGTCGCGTCCCCGGCCGTCCCGGTCCCGTCCCCGCCCGTCCCGTCCTCCGCTGTCCCGGTCGCGTCCCCTCGTCCTCACCTCCGGCCATGGGGATCGTCCCGTCGGCCCCCGACGCGCGACTTGTCATCCGCCCCAGTCATGGAACCGGGCAAATCGGGCGCCAAAATGACTGGCCGGGATGACAAGTCAGCCGGGAACGCGCAGGCGGAGGGCTCAGGCGGGGACCCTTGGGTGAGCCCGGCAGGCCTGGGACGCTCAGGCGGGGACGGTGGCGGGGAGCCAGATGCGGACCCGGGTGCCTGCGCCGGGGCGGGATTCGAGCACCGCCTGGCCGCCGTGAGCCTGGGCGATGGCCTGCACGATCGACAGGCCGAGGCCGCTGCCCCCGGTGGCGGCGTCGCTGCCGTCAGCTCCGCCTGGCCCGTGCCCGTTCCCGGGGTCCGGGCACGGCGCCGCGGCCTGCTGGCCGGGGGGAGTTTCCGCGGCGAAGCCGGGCCCCGCGGCGGCGGCGTAGCCCGGGGCGCGGTGGAACCGGTCGAAGGCGCGGGCGGCGTCGGCGGCGGGCATGCCGGGGCCGGCGTCGGCGACTTCCATCACCACGCCGCCGCGCACCTGGGCCAGCCGCACCGCCGCCGGCGTGTCCGGCGGGGTGTGCTCGCGGACGTTGCCGAGCAGATTCGCCAGCACCTGCCGGATCCTGGCCTCGTCCACGACCACGACCAGCCGGTCCGGGGTCTCGGCCTGGACCGGCCGGGACGGCTCCACGGCCCGGGCGTCGGCGACCGCGTCCCGTACCACCGCCGCCAGGTCGGTCTCGGCCAGGTCGAGCGAGGAGGTCCGGTCCAGCCGGGCGAGTTCCAGCAGTTCGGCGACCAGCGTGCTCATGCGCCGGGACTCCTGGTCGATCCGGCGCATCGCGTCCGGGAGCTGGTCCGGGCCGAGCGCTCCCTGCTGGTACAACTCCGCATAGCCCCGGATCGTGGTCAGCGGCGTGCGCAGCTCATGCGAGGCGTCCGCGGCGAACTGGCGGACCTTCTCCTCTGAACGCAGCCGGGCCGTGAACGCCTGCTGGATCCGGTCGAGCATGGTGTTGATGGCTGTGCCCAGCCGGCCGACCTCGGTCGTGTCATCGGCTTCCGGCATCCGGGCGGTGAGGTCGCCCCTGGTCGTGATCTGGTGCGCGGTGGTGGCCATCGCGCCGAGCGGGGACAGCCCCTGCCCGATCAGCCACTGCCCGCCGATGGCCAGCAGCATCAGCAGTCCGCCGCCGGTGATCAGCTCGGCGATCACCACGCCGCCCACGGTGCTGCCGCCCTGGTCCAGCGGCCGGGCGACCACCAGCAGCACCAGCCCGCGCGGCAGCGCGGCACTGCCGATGGTGGCGGCGGGCGCGAGCCTGGCCCGTGCCCGCAGCCTGGTCCCGTCGGCCAGCACGAGCTGGAACGGCTGGTGGGTGTAATCGCGCAGCAGCCGGAACCGGTTCAGCCGGCCCAGCGACGACTCGAACTGCTGGCCGAGGCTGCCGGGCGTCAGCAGGACGGTTTCCCGGGTCCGCCGGGAGACAGCCGCGGCCAGGTACTCGCCGGGAGAGGCCCGCAGTGCCCTCGGGCTGCGCGACACGGCAGCGGCCAGCCCGGCGTTGAACCTTCCTGCCAGCTGCCTGCTGAGGACCACCGTGGAGACCGCGCCCATGATCACCAGGAACGCGGCGGTCACCGCGACCAGCAGCACCAGCAGGCGGGCACGCAACGACAGCCGCCCGGGCACGCTCATCCCCCGGGCCCGCCGGGCCCGGTCTGCCGCAGGCTGTAGCCCACGCCGCGCTGGGTGTGGATCAGCGGCGGGCCGAGCGGATCGAGCTTGCGGCGCAGATAGCTGATGTAGGTCTCGACGATCTGGGACTGCCCGGCGTAGTCCCATCCCCATACGCTCTCGAGCAACTGGGCCCTGGTCAGTACCAGGCCCTGGTGCCGCATGAGGTAGGCGAGCAGCCGGAATTCGGTCGGTGACAGCTCGACCTGGGTGCCGCCCCGCCGGACGGTCCACCGTGCCTCGTCCAGTTCCAGGTCACCGGCCCGCAGCAGCTCGTCGTCCGCGGTGCCGCCATCGGCCCGCGATGCCCGCCGCAGCACCGCGCGGACCCGGGCGACCAGCGCCTCCACCGAGAACGGCTTGGTCACGTAGTCGTCGCCGCCCAGCGCCAGGCCGGTGACCGTGTCGGACGAGGTGTCCCGCGCGGTGAGGAAGATCACCGGCACCTCATTGCCCGCTGCCCGGAGGCGGCGGCACACCTCGAAGCCGTCCAGGTCCGGCATAACCACATCCAGCACGATGAGGTCAGGCCGGATCGCATCGGCCTGCCGGAGCGCCTCCGGCCCGCTCGCGGCGGTGCTCACCGAGCAGCCGTGGAACCTCAGCGCGACCTGCACCAGCTCACGGATGTTGGGCTCGTCGTCGACGACGAGCACCCGGGGGACGCGGTCGTTGTCGCTCATTGCCTCGGGGGTCATTGTGACGCACCGGGGGCCGCCGCGGCGGGCCCCCGCGGATGACCGCCGCTGGGACCGCCGGTGCGTGCCGGAGCAGGGGTTAGCTGTGGGACGGAGCCGGGGTGCCCGGTCGGATCACGACGAGCCGGGCGTCCTTGGCTCCCTGGACCACCGGGCCGGCCGTCCACACCCGGTCGCCGGCTGCCAGCGAGCTCGCTGACGTCTTGCTGCCCTTCTCCCTGACGACCGTGCTGGATACCAGTTCCCAGGTCCAGGTGGTGCCGTCGGAGGCACGGACCACGATGTTGCTGCCGCTGCTGACGGACTGGATCGTGCCGCGCTCGAATGCGATGTTCTTGAAACTGTTGCTCTTGGTCCGGAACGTGAACTCGCCATGGACGCCGCGCAGGGCCAGCCGGCGCAGCACCGGGTGCCGGCAGGCGGCGCGGATGGCACGCGCGAGGCGCGGGCGGCCAGCTATCCGGGCAGCGGCCCGGGCTCGCAGGCAGCGACGGGCATGCCTGGCGGCGGCCGCCCCGGCCGCGCCAGCCGCCCCGGTCGTGCCCGCCGCCGTTGACAGGCTGGCCACATTGCCGGACGAGTCCAGGTAGGACGGCGCGGACGGCGAGTCGGCCGAGTTCAGGGCCGCGTCGAGGACCGCGGCCTGGCCGGTGGTGCCTGCCGTCCCGGCGCCGGCGGGCTCGGCGCCGCCGGATGCAGGGGTGGCAGATGCGGGGCTGGCGGCTGAGGACAGCGCGGCCGGCAAGGAATTGCCGGCCAGTGACACGCCGGCGATGGCCCCGCCGCCCGCCAGCAGCCCGGCGGCGGCGATCCCGGCGGTCCAGTGCCAGGCGGGCCGCCGGCCCCGCGGATCATGCTGCCCGGGCCCTGCGGTGCCGGGAGCAGGCTGCCGGGGGAACCCTCCCGGGCCGTAGCGAGGCTGCTGCGGCGGCACGGGCCCGTTCCAGAATGGCTGGGTGTCGTCCCGGCCCGGCGACGCTTCGGACGGGGCTGAGGGGTGCTCATCGCCGCTGCGCGGCAGGTTCGTATCCATGGCGGCCATGCTTCCGGCCGGGCCTGGGATCAGGGGGTGCCGAGCCTGGGATTTCGCTGGGAGCCACCGGGGAAGTGCTGACGACCGGCCCAGGTGGCGCTACATCCGCTCCGGGACCGGGACGCCGAGCAGGCCGAGCCCGGCCGACAGCACCCGGAGGGTCAGCGCGGACAGCGCCAGCCGGCTCTCCCTGGTGGCCTCGTCTGGCGCCTGCAGGACCGGGCACTCCTCGTAGAACGTCGTGAAGGCGCTCGCCACGTCGAACAGGAAGGCTGCCAGCCGGTGCGGTTCGGCGTCCTCGGCCGACTGCCCCAGCGCCGACCCGAATCCCAGCAGGGCGAGGGCCAGCGCCCGCTCCGCGGGCTCGCCGATGCGGACCTGTCCCTGGGCAGCATCCGGGTCCAGCCCGGCGCGGCGGAAGATGGACCGGATCCGGGTGGTCGCGTACTGCAGATACGGCCCGGTGTTGCCGGTGAGCGCGAGCATCCGGTCGAAGTCGAACGCGTAGCTGGAGTCGCGAGCGACCGACAGGTCGCCATACTTGACCGCGCCGATGCCGACCGCCTCGGCGATCTGCTCCCTGCGGGCGGGATCCTCATACCGGTCGGCGATGACCGCGGCCGCCCGTTCCTCCGCCTCGTCGAGCAGCGCGGCGAGCTTGACCTGCTCGCCTTCCCGGGTCTTGAGCCGCTTGCCGTCGGCCCCGGTCACCATCCCGATCACGGCGTGCTCGGCGCGGGCGCCGCCGGTGAGCCAGCCGGCCTCGCGGGCCACCGCGAACACCATCTGCAGGTGCTGCGACTGCTCCGAGCCCACCACGTAGATGATCCGGTTCGCGTGCTGGTCGACCAGCCGGTGCCGGATCGCCGCCACGTCGGTGGTGCCGTACCCGTAACCGCCGTCGCTCTTGCGCAGGATCAGCGGCAGCGGCGCGCCGTCCCGGCCGGTGAACCCGGGCGGGAACGCGCACAGCGCGCCCTCGCTCATCACCGCGATACCGTCGGCCTCAAGTTCCTTGCATACGTCCGCCAGCAGCGGGTTGTAGAAGCTCTCCGGCGCCATGTCATCGCTGGTGAGCGTGACTCTCAGCCGCTTGTAGGTGGCGGTGAGGTACGCCATCGAGTCGGCCACCAGCACCTGCCACAGCCGCATGGTCTCGTCGTCGCCGGCCTGGAGCCTGGCGACCCGCCGCCGGGCCCGGTCAGCGAAGGCCGGGTCGGCGGTGAACTTCGCCCGGGCTGCCTGGTAGAAGGCGGTAATCTCGCCCGCGGCGAGCTGATCGTAGGTGGCTTCCTCGCCGATGTCGAGCACGTGCTCGATCAGCATGCCGAACGGGGTGCCCCAGTCGCCCAGGTGCGCCTCGCGGACCACCGCGTGGCCGAGGTATTCCAGGATCCGTACTACCGCGTCGCCGACTACGGTCGCGCGCAAGTGGCCGACGTGCAGCTCCTTGGCGACGTTCGGCCCCGAGTAGTCGACGACCACCCGCTGGGACGGGTCCGCCGCCGGGCTGCCCAGCCGCTGGTCAGCTAGCTGTGACTGGGCCTGGGCGGCGATCCAGTCAGCCGCGAGCGTGAAGTTGATGAATCCCGGGCCGCTGACCTCGGGGGGGTCCGCCACTCCGGTCACGTCGAGGTGACCGGCAAGCTCCGCGGCCACCTCCCGCGGCGGTCGGCCGAGCTGCCTGGCCAGCGGGAGCGCAGCGTTGGACTGGAAGTCCGCGAACGCCGATGGCCGGATCAGCGGGTCCGCGCCGGCGTGCGCCGGGCCGAACGCGGCGCCGAGAGCGGCCGTCACCCGCTGCGCGAGAACGTCCCGTGGATCGGCCATGGCCCAAGCCTAGGGCACGCCGGCCGGGTCCCCGGCCTGGCGCGCCCCGCCCCTGTCCCGCTGCCCGGGGAGCCTGCCGGTGGCGGCCAGGAACACGGTCAGGACGATCCCCGCCCCGGCCGCGATGACAACCGCGATCACGTCGCTGGCCGCGACGTATGAGCGCAGCGCGAAGAAGGTCCGGAGAAAGGGCACGGCGAAGGCGAGCACCATGCCAGCGGTCATGGCGGCGACCAGGCAGAGCCGCCACCACGTGTAAGGGCGGGCCACCAGCGCCAGTACCCAGATGGCG
>JAIRTY010000100.1 GCA_031254715.1 Nocardiopsaceae bacterium
GATATAACAGACATTGATCTTGCGGAGGAGAACATATATACGGAAAAAGTGCGATATATCGATACTCTTGAAAATGAAATTTATGAAAAGAGCATCGGTCAATATAATATTCTGGATGGCAGTTCGCCGGGAACGGCTCGACGGCGTGCACCCGCCCCGCGCGGCCGACCATGACCGACATCAGGTAGGTATAGACGCCGCGGTTGGCGCCCAGGTCGACGGCGACGTCGCCGGGTCCGGTCAGGTCCCGGACCAGCCGCCAGACGACCCGGTGCCGCAGCCGCAGCTTCAGCGCGCGCAGCCGGGCGCTCAGCTCCGGGTCGATTCCGTCCACCATCCGCTCGACACCGTTCATCACACTGTGCTCCGTCCGGGCCCCCGGCCCGTGGCATCGCCCGCGGTCCCGGCCGCCTGCTGCCACCGCGGCCGCGGCCGCGCCGGCTCCCGGGCACCGGCGGGCCCGAGAATGGCGTCGAAGACGCCCAGGTAGGCGACCCGCTGGACTGCCCATCCGTTCCTGAGCTGGGCGAGCTTCCCGTTCTCTGCCAGTTCCGCCCGTCGCTGCGGATCGCCGCGCAGCCGCCGGATGGCGGCGGCCAGGCCGGCCGGATCCGCGGGCTCGAAATATTCCAGGAAGCGGTCGTCGTAGAGCTCCGACACCGCGCGCAGCCGGCTCGCGATCACCGGCAGGCCGAAGATCCAGTAATCCACCATCTTGTTCGTGTGGACCAGGTGCGAGTAGGGCGACGCTTTCTGGGCCACGATGCCGGCGTCCGCCGAGTGCAGGATCTCGTTGAGCCGGCCGCGGCTCACCCAGCCCTCGAACCGCACCCTGCCCTGCAGTCCGTGCCGGGCGATGCTGCTGGTCAGCTCCGGGATCCTGGATCCGCGCCCGGTGAACACGACCCGCAGATCAGGCATCTCATCGCGCAGCAGGCGCGCGGCGTCGATGATCGTGTCTTGCCCGTACCGGTCCTCGATCGTGCCGTGGCAGACGAGGGTGAACCCGGCCTCGCGCCGCCGCGGCGGAGGCGACCAGCCCTGCAGCATCGTGGCCGGATCCACGCAGTTCAGCACGACGGTGATGCGGTCCGCCGGGGCGCCACGCTCGATGTACCGCTGCCGCAGCTGATCGGTCACGGTGACGGTATGGTCGGCGAACCTGATCGCCCACTGCTCCACCCTGGCCAGGGCGCCGGTCAGCGTGCCCGGCCCGAGAACCGTCGCGGCCAGTTCCGGGGTCGGCTCCTGCAGGTAGGCCACTACCCGGCAGCCGAGCAGCTTCGGCACCAGCGCGGCGAACACCAGGAAGTCCGGCATCGAGTTGGCCTGTATCACCGTGTACGGCCTGCGAAGGTGCCGGACCGACAGGAACCCGGCCGCCTGCAGGAAGAAGCAGCCGTAGGCGAAGGCCTTGCCGGGCTTGCCGTGTTCCCGCCGGGCCACCGGCAGCCGGATGACCGTGACGCCGTTGACGACCGCCCGGCGGGGGCGATCCGCCGCGCGCATGCACAGCACCTCAACCTCGAAACCCGCGCCGGCGAGGGCCTCCGCCTCCCGCTGCACCATGGGGTCGTAATAGCTGTTCAGGCGCAGGATCCCCGCCCGCGGCCGGCCGGAGGCATCCGGTGGCCGCGGCCCAGCGCCGCTCACCGGGCGCTTCACGGCACCCCCTGCGGCACGCCGGCCGCGTCCCTGACCTCGCGGTAGACCGCCTCCGCCCGCTCCCGCAGCCGGGCGAACTCCGGGCGGAGCCACTGCCGGTGCAGCTCCGGGCGCAGCTGTGCCCGGTCGCCGGACGGGATCCAGGCCCGGCGGAAATGCTGCGGCTGCGGCTGGCGGGCCAGCGCCGGCAGTTGCCGGCGCAGTTCCGCCAGGCTCACCACGCCCGACTCGAAGCCGTAGACGGTTTCCGAGAGCGTGCCCCGGTAGTTCATCAGCGCGAAGCACTCGCTGGCGCTCTCCTCGCAGTGACGGAACTGCCGGAAGCTGGTGCCGAAACGAGTGTTGAGCCGCCGGATCACCGCTCCGAAGTCGTGCGTGACCTGCTCAAACTCGCCCACGACAAAGCTGTCGAGGTACCGGAGCAGCGAGGTGTAGAACCGCGAGTAGGCGACCAGCGAATCCGGCAGTGCCACGTTGTCGTAGAGGAGCTCAGAGCCGATCGCGCCCTCGGGCTCGCGGATCAGCAGCAGGGCCGGGATGCCCGCCCGGGCCGCGGTGATGAGCTGGGCCGGGGCATGGAGGTGGTGGGCCAGCCGCACCGGCCGGTCCTGGCTCAGCTGGAACGCCCAGACGGCGAACGTGTTCGCGGACCGGAAGTAGCCGTCGATCACCAGCTCAGTCCCTTGACCGATCACTTCCGGGCTGTGACCGCGGTACTTGTGCCGGGCGAACGGCAGGTACAGCGCCGGGTGCGCGAACACCTGGGTCCGCATCCGGTGCCTGGCCCGGCGGACGGGCGAGACTGGGGTCAGGACGGCCACGGGCGCACGCTCCTCACGACTGCGGCGGCTGCCGGTTGCGGGCCGCGGGCGGGAGGGCGGCACCCTGTTCCGCCCGCTGCTGCCCATTGGGTCCCCGGGCCGGCACGACGCTCGCCAGCAGTGCCGGCACCCTGGGCAGCGGGGCCCGCAACCGGGGCTCGCGCCGGGCCGCGGGCCAGGCCCGGCGGGCCTGCCGCGCACGCACCCCGTTCAGAACGCCCACGATGACCACTGGCCCGGCCAGCCGGAGCTGCTGGGCGGCAGCCCTGACGGCTTGCCTGCTGGTGCGCCGGACGTCGGCCACCACCACCGCCAGGTCGCTGGCATGAGCCAGCGCCAGCGCGTGCGAAACCCCCATGGGCGCGCTGTCCGCGATGACCACATCGGCCCGGCCCCGCAGGTCCCCGAAGGCCCGGGCCAGCCTGGCGGCCGCGGCGGCATCCGGCGGCCAGTTCCCGGCGGTGCCGTCGGTCACCAGGCTGAGGCCGGGCACGCCGGCCGGGACCGCCACCTCCTCCACCGACGCCCGGCCCGCCAGCAGGTCGGCCAGGCCGGGCCGCTCCCCGGTGCCGAAGATCCTGCTCAGGGCGGGCCTGCGCATATCCGCGTCGACCAGCAGCGCCGGCGTCTCCGGCCCCGCCCACGCGGTGGCCAGGTTCGCCGCGACCGTCGTACGGCCCTCCCGGGGTTCCGCGCCGGTCACCAGCAGCACCGCCCCCTGACCGGGCGCCGATTCGAGCAGCAGGCTGAGTCGCTCCCGCAGATAGCGGAAGGCCTCTGCGGCCGGGGATAGCGGGTGGCGGGAGAGCGTGAGCGCCATGTGCCCGCCGGGGCGCCGCGTGCGGCCGACCGTGGCCAGCACCGGGGCGTCCAGGCACCGCTCCAGGTCGGCGGCGTCACGCACCCGGTCGTCGGCGCGATCGCGGAGGAAGACGGCACCGATTCCCAGGCACAGCCCGAGCAGCGCGCCGGCCGGCAGCAGGATCTTCTTGCCGGGTCCCGCGGGTGCGCCGGGCCTGGTGGCCGGCGTCACCAGCGTGACCCGCAGCGGGTCATGCGCGCGGGTGAACGCGCTCTTCCCGACGGCATTGCGGAAGGCCGCGTAGCTGGCGGCCGCGGCGGCGGCGCACCGCTGGGCCGCTGCGGCGTCCGGACGTGTGCAGCCGATCGACAGCACGCTAGGCGACGTCCCGGTCGCCGCCGTGCCGCCGGTCACCGACGCCGACAGGTCGTGCGCCAGGTCGCTGGCACGAAGGCCGAGCGCGTGCGCGGTACTCGCCAGGACCACGCCCGAGGTGGCGACCTGCTGCTCGGTCCCCATATCGGGCGTGAAGGGCACCGCGACGGCCGACAGTCGTGGCTCGACGTCGACCTGGGCGGTCGAGGTGTAGGTCACGGGGAGGCTGGCACGCAGCAGCCAGGCTCCCGCGATGCCCGCGATCGTGGCCAGCATGAGCCACAGGGCATGTCTGCGCAGCACTGTCATTCCGGCTCCCCGCCAATCGTGTTCCGCTGTCGGACCAGGGACTTCCTCACGGCTTTCATGCAGGCACCTCCTGCCGGCGGGGGGCGGTGGCGGCCCCGGGCGCGCTCGCGCCCGCAGCGGGGCGCTGCCGTCCCGGCAGCTTGCGCATCAGCGCCAGCAGCAGGAACAGCGCGTCGCCAGAACCGCGGTAGGTCAGGTGCGGATCGAAGGTCATCAGCACCAGCTGCGAGCACATGGCCGCCGTCACCGCGGTGGCCGCGATCCCGGCCGCGTCGGCACGGCGCGCGTAGGCCCACCCCTTCCTGATCACCGCGGCGGCGAACCCGAAGTAGGTGGCGAGCAGCGGGATTCCGCCGCCCCAGAGCAGCCAGGTATAGCCGCTCTCGATCCAGACGAAGCCGGATTTGATGCCCGGCGCCGGGAGCCTGGCCGCCGGCCGCACGCCCAGGATCCAGTTGCGGTCAGCGGCCAGCACCGGCCAGAAATAGGTGCGCAGGTTGTGCAGCCGGTCCTGCCAGCTCACTGGGAGGCCGGTCGGCGACCGGAACCCGGACAGCCGGGTCTGGATCACCGGCCACAGCAGCACCCCGCCGAACAGGGCAACCGGCACCAGGTAGGCGGCGAGCCGGCCCGACCGGGTGAGGGCGATCAGCGCGATGAACGCTGCCAGCAGGCCGATCAGCGTCGCGAACTCGGCGGCGGCCACCGCGCCCAGCCCGTAGAGCACGACTAGGCCGGCCAGCCACCGCCGGTGCGGGTGACCGCGCGTGATCATCGCGACCGCGATCCCGATGTTGAGAATCGCCAGGTCCGCCGTGGCGGACGGCAGGCCGAGCAGGGAACTGCCGCGGCCGCTCGACACCCCGGTGTCCAGCCCGACCGGCGGGTAGTACCTCGCCAGCAGCCCGCTGACTCCGGCCACGTGGAGGTCCTGCGCGATGGCGATCGCGCACGGGACCGCCGCGGCCAGCAGCGACAGCACAAGGCAGCGCATGGCCTGCTCGCGGGTGGTGATGACGGTCCGGACGATGGCGTACTCCGCCAGCAGCTTCCACAGCACGATGGCGTACAGCAGGTCGTCCCCGCTGACCGGGCGCTGCCGCACCGCCATCACCAGCAGCGGCAGGACCGAGCTGGCGACGGCGAGCGCGATCAGCCAGGCATCGACGCGGTCCAGCCGGGGCCACCTGACCTCGCCGGTGCGGACCGTGGCCAGCCAGCGCGCGGCGAGGGCGGCACCGGCCACCGCGAGGATGGCCTCGTTCGGCCGCAGCACCGGCACGATCTCGCCCGGGCTGATGCCCACGATCAGCGGAGTCAGGAAGATGAGCAGGTAGGCGGCGACGGGCGGGCGGGCCATGATCAGGGCGGCGAGGCCGCCCGCGACCACCGCGGCCACCGCGTACTTGATGTTGACCGCGGCCAGCGCTCCGGCCGCGGCAATGCCGGCCAGCAGCAGGACGTCGATGGCCCGCCGCCGCAGGCCCCGCCGGGCGGCGCCGGCGGTCCAGCGGCCCGGCCCTGGCCAGTGCCAGCCCTGCCGGCCCGGCGGGGGCCCGTCACCCCCTTCCGGCGGGCGCCGGTCTCCCGCCAGCAGCCGGCCGCCAGCACCCAGCCGGTGCCAGCGTTCCAGCACCGCTCCGGTGAGCCACTGCAACTGCGGTGCCCGCAGGCACGCCTGGGCCGCGAAGTAGAGGGCGGCGCCAGCGACGCAGACCGTCAGCATCCCAGCGACCCGGCCGGCTGCGGTTCCGATCCGGTCGACCAGAAGTGCCGCGGCCGCCCAGGCCGGCACGGCCATGACCGCCGCGCAGCCGGCCGCGCGCAGCAGCGGGGGCAGCACCGGGTCCCCCCCTGGCGGCAGGCTCTGGCGCAGGTGGCGGACCAGGTAACCGGCCGCCACCATGCTGGCGGCCGAGAAGGCCAGGCCGAGGCCGGTGAGCAGGGCAGGGCCGCGCATGCCGGCGACGGCGGCGATCCCGGCCGCGCACACCACCGCGTGAATGATCATCCCGCGCAGCGGATGGGCGGTGTCCTTGCGCGCATAGCAGGCATACGTTGTGACCAGGAACAAGGTCTCGCCCGTGATGGCCGGTGCCATGCCGAGCAGCGCCGCCGAGATCAGTTCCCGGCCGCTGGCCGCGCCGAAGGCACCGAATCCCATCGCGGCGGCGAGCGGCCGGGCGAGGACGGCGTAGGCCGCCGACGCCGGGACGGCGAGGAAGGATGCGAAGGCCAGCCCGCGCAGGTAGGTGTCGCGGAACAGGGTGCCCTCGCCCGGCCCGGTCAGCCGGGACAGCCGCGGCACCAGCGACAGCGCGACCGGGCTGGCGCCGAGCGCGATCGGCAGGAAGTAGAAGTTCGTCGCCAGCTGAAAGGCCACCACGCCGCCCGGCACCCGGTCGGCGACCAGCAGCAGCGCCGCAATCTGCAGGGTTGCCAGCGCAGCCTGGGCCATCGCTGGCAGCGCGCGGCGGATGGTGGCCCGCACCAGGGGGTCGCGCCAGCCGGCGCGGGGCCGCAGCGCGAT
>JAIRTY010000123.1 GCA_031254715.1 Nocardiopsaceae bacterium
GTGTGCTCTTCCGATCTAGCTCGCCGGTCTCCAGGATCACCTTGAGGCGGGCGCCGCCGCACGCCTCCCGCACGGCCCGGACCTCCTCATAGACCTGCGCGTACCGGCCCGCCAGGTACGCGCCCCTGTCGATGACCATGTCCACCTCGTCCGCGCCCCCGGCGACCGCTTCGGCCACGTCGGCCAGCTTCACCGCCAGCGACGCCCGGCCGGATGGGAACGCGGTGGCCACCGAGGCGACCGCCACCGGGCTGCCGGCCAGCTCCTGCCGGGCCAGCCCGGCCAGGTCCGGGTAGACGCAGACCGCCGCGACCGGCGGCACCGCCGGGTCCGCCGGGTCGGGCCGGCGCGCCTTGGCGCACAGGCCGCGCACCTTGCCCGGGGTGTCGGCGCCTTCCAGCGTGGTCAGGTCCACCATCCGGACCGCGGTGTCCAGCGCCCACAGCTTGGCGTCCCGCTTGATGGACCGGGTGGCCAGCGCCGCCGCCCGGTCATGCGCCCCCACCTGGTCGACCCCCGGCAGGCCGTGCAGGACCTGCCGCAGCGCCGCGTCCGTCGCCAGCCCCTCGGACAGGGCTGGAACGGTGATGCCAGGGGCAACGACCGTCCCCGCCTGGCCACCAGGCTCCGTGCCCATGTCACCTCGCCTCCGGCGCCAGTCCCGGATCGCGGTCCGGGACCCTCACCACAGCGTCGCTCGCCGCCCGCGCGGTGGCAAACCCCGGCTTGATGATCGTTTCGATGATCCGCAACCGCTCGTCGAAGTGAGCGAACGCGCTTTTCATCGCGTTGATCGTGAGCCACTCGATATCCCGCCAGCCGTAGCCGAACGTGTCGGCCAGGCGGCCGAACTCCGACGACAGGGACACCCCGCTCATCAGCCGGTTGTCTGTGTTCACCGTGACCCGGAACGTGAGCTGGCGCAGCAGCCCGATCGGGTGCTCGGCGATGGACGGCGCGGCGCCGGTCTGCACGTTGGAGGTCGGGCACATCTCCAGCGGGATCCGCCGGTCCCGGATGTAGCTGGCCAGGCGGCCGAGGGTGGCGTGGCCGGCCGGGGTGATCTGGATGTCGTCCACGATCCGCACCCCGTGGCCCAGCCCGGCCGCGCCGCACCACTGCACCGCCTCCCAGATGGACGGGAGCCCGAACGCCTCCCCGGCGTGGATCGTGATGTGGAAGTTCTCCCGCGCCACGTACTGGAACGCGTCCAGGTGCCGGCTCGGCGGCGAGCCCGCCTCGGCGCCCGCGATGTCGAACCCGGCCACCCCCGCGTCCCGGTACCTGACCGCCAGCTCGGCGATCTCCAGCGACCTGGCCGCCGTGCGCATCGCGGGGAGCAGCGCGTAGACGGTGATGGTGCGCCCGGAACCGCCGATCCGGAACCCTTCAAGCACCGCCTCGACCACCTCGTCCAGCGAGAGGCCGCCTGCCACGTGCAGTTCCGGGGCGAACCGCACCTCGGCGTAGACCACCCCGTCGGCCGCGAGGTCCTCCGCGCACTCGGCCGCCACCCGGATCAGCGCCTCCCGCGTCTGCATGACCGCCACCGTGTGCTGGAACGCGTCCAGGTACAGGTTGAGATGGCCGCGGTGGGCGCCGCGCTGCAGCCACCGGGCGACCTCATCGGTATCGGCGGACGGGAGCTTGCCGTAACCGATCTCCCTGGCCAGCTCGATGACCGTCGCCGGGCGCAGCCCGCCGTCCAGGTGGTCGTGCAGCAGCACCTTGGGCGCGGCCCGGATCTCCTCCAGCGTCAGCGGCATCCAGCCATTGTCACACTGCTGCGCGGTGCCGCCGACGGCTGGCCGCGCGGCGGTTCGTCAGTCCCCGATCCGGTCGATGACCAGGGCGGGCAGCGGCCCCGGCGGCTGGCCGACGTCGATCGCGCCCGCCAGCGCGGCCAGCGCCGGGCCGAACCTGGCCGCATCGCCGGTGCGCAGTTCCAGCAGCGGCTGCCCGGCCTCCACCTGCTCCCCCGGCTTGGCCAGGCACAGCACGCCGGCGGCCGGGTCCACGTCGTCCTCCTTCCTGGCCCGGCCCGCGCCCAGCCGCCAGGCGGCCACCCCCACGGCCCTGGCGTCAAGCCGGCGCAGCCAGCCGGACGCCGGGGCGGGGACCGGCCGGGCGTGCGCCGCGCGGGGCAGCGGCGCGTCCGGGTCACCGCCCTGCGCGGCGATCATGGCCCGGTACCGTTCCAGCGCGCTGCCGTCGGCCAGCGCCGCCGCCGGATCGGCGGCCACGCCCGCCAGCCGGAGCATCTCTCCGGCCAGTGCCAGCACCACCTCGGCCAGGTCCGGCGGCCCCTTCCCGGCCAGGGCCGCGACCGCCTCCTCGACCTCGACGGCGTTGCCCACCGCCCGTCCCAGCGGGGTGTCCATCCGCGTGAGCAGCGCCGAGGTGCGGACCCCGTGCTCGGCGCCGAGCGTCACCATGGTCTCCGCCAGCGTCCGGGCGCCGGCCTCGGCCTGCATGAACGCGCCGCTGCCGACCTTCACGTCCAGCACCAGCGCCGCCGTGCCCTCGGCGATCTTCTTGGACATGATCGAGCTCGCGATGAGCGGGATCGACTCCACCGTCCCGGTCACGTCCCGCAGCGCGTACAGCCGCCGGTCGGCGGGGGCCAGGCCGCGGCCAGCCGCGCAGATCACGCAGCCGGCCTGGCGCAGCACCGTCATCATCGCGGCCGGCGGCAGCGCCGCCCGCCAGCCTGGTATCGACTCCAGCTTGTCGAGGGTGCCGCCGGTGTGGCCCAGTCCCCGGCCCGACAGCTGGGGGACGGCCGCACCGCACGCCGCCACCAGCGGGGCGAGCACCAGCGAGACCTTGTCGCCCACCCCGCCGGTCGAGTGCTTGTCCACCGTCGGCCGCCCGGCCGCCGCCAGGTCCAGCCGCTCCCCCGACTCGACCATGGCCGCGGTCCAGGCGCGCAGCTCCGCCTGGTCGAAGCCGCGGAAGTACACCGCCATGAGCAGGGCGGACATCTGCTCCTCGGCCACTTCGCCGCGCAGGTAGGCGCCGATCAGCCAGCGGATGGCCGCCTCGTCCAGCCGCCCGCCGTCGCGCTTGGCACGGATCAGGTCGACCGCCGCCGGCCCGTCAGTACTTGCTCGGGGGGACGCCCCACCCACACCCCCCCGCTTAGTCACCCGTGTCCTCAGCCACCGGGAGGTCGGCGGCGGTGAACGGCGAGGGCAGCAGCCGGCGCAGCTCGACCGGCCCGCCGTCGGTGTCGATCAGCAGCGCAGGCCCGCCCGCTTCCAGCAGCAGCTGCCGGCACCGGCCGCACGGCAGCATCCGGTGCCCGTCCGCCGCCAGCACGCTGACCGCCGTCAGCGGCCCGCCGCCGTTCGCGTGCAGCGCCGACACCAGCCCGCACTCGGCGCACAGGGTGAGCCCGTAGGAGGCGTTCTCGACGTTGCAGCCGATCACGATCCGGCTGTCACCGGCCAGCCCGGCCGCCCCCACCTGAAGTCCCGAATAAGGAGCGTGTGCCCGCTCCGCCGCCCCGGCGGCGGCGGCCCGCAACCGCGCCCAGTCGATCACCACGCCTGACCTCCCCGTCCCGGGTGTCACGCCGGGTCTCCGGCCCGCTGCCAGCCAGCTTCCCTGGCCAGGCTGCCGGGATCAAGTTCCAGCAGCAGCAGAGGTTCCGGCTGGTTGCGATTTGGCAACGGCATGGCGGCCAGGCAGCCGAGCGTCTTCCCTGGCGGCAGGCGCTCCTCTACCCTGCGGACATCCCAGAGCGAGCGGATCACGATTTGTCGCTCGCGTCAGTGGGTGTCCTGGTTGTGCCAGTCGCCGGGGGCGGGGGCTCCACGGCTACCTGAGGGGGTATTTCGTGAGACAGTCCGTTCGCGCGGCCGCCGCGATCAGCGTGCTGGCGCTGCTGGCTGCCGGCTGCGGCACCAAGTCAGCCGCTGGCGGCGGGGGGTCAAGCTCGCCGTCACCCAAGTCCGGCGCGTCCGCGTTTACCGCCTGCATGGTCACGGACACCGGCGGCATCGACGACCGTTCCTTCAACGCCTCCTCCTGGCAGGGCGTGCAGCAGGCCGAGGGGAACGGCATCACCGGCAAGTACCTGCAGTCCACCTCGCCGAGTGACTACACGCCGAACATCAACCAGTTCCTCGGCCAGAAGTGCGGGATCATCGTCACCGTCGGCTTCCTGATGGGCGACGCCACGCAGACGGCGGCCAAGGGGCATCCGAGCCAGAAGTTCGCGATCGTGGACTTCACCTACCCGAAGCCGCTGAAGAACGTGGACGCACTGCTGTTCAACACGGTGCAGGACGGCTTCCTGGGCGGGTACCTGGCCGCTGGCATGTCCAAGACCCACAAGGTGGCCACGTTCGGCGGCCAGAAGCTGCCCACCGTCACCATCTACATGGACGGGTTCTGGGACGGCGTCCAGTACTACAACGCCAAGCACCACACCAACGTCAAGGTGCTGGGCTGGAACGAGAAGACCCAGAACGGCAACTTCACCGGGGACTTCACCAACCAGAGCAAGGGCCAGCAGCTCACCCAGACGTTCATCTCCGAGGGCGCGGACATCGTCTTCCCGGTGGCAGGCAACGTCGGGCTCGGCGCGGCCAAGGCCGTCCAGCAGGCCGACCAGAGCGGCCAGAACGTCAACATGCTGTGGGTGGACACCGACGGCTGCGTGAGCGCGCCGCAGTACTGCAAGTACTTCATCTCCAGCGTCACCAAGGGGATCCAGACCGCGGTGAAGACGGCGGTCACAGCCGCCCACAACGGCTCGTTCAAGGGCGGCAACTATGTCGGGACCCTGACCAACGGCGGCGTCGGGCTGGCGCCGTTCCACGACTTCGCCAGCAAGGTCCCGGCCTCGCTCAAGGCCGAGCTGAACCAGGTCAAGACGGGTATCGAGAACGGCAGCATCAAGACCGCGACGAAGAGCCCGGTCTAGCATGCGCCGGGCTTAGCCTTGACCCGATGCCGCGCTGGCCGGCCTGGTCCCGGGCCGGCCAGCGCGCACCCGGAAAGGGCCGCCGGTGAAGCTTGAGCTCAGGGGGATCACGAAGCGCTTCGGCAGCCTGGTGGCGAACGACCACATCGACCTGACCGTGGCGCCGGGCCAGATCCACGCGCTGCTGGGCGAGAACGGCGCCGGCAAGACCACGCTGATGAACGTCCTGTACGGGCTGACCCGCCCGGACGAGGGCGAGATCCTGCTCGACGGCCAGGCCCGCGAGTTCCGCTCGCCAGCGGACGCCATCGGCGCCGGCATCGGCATGGTGCATCAGCACTTCATGCTGGTGCCGGTGTTCACGGTCACCGAGAACGTCACCCTGGGGGTCGAGCGGACCCGCTGGCCCGGGCTCCTCGACCGCCGCCGGGCCCGCCGCGAGGTGCGGGAACTGTCGCAGCGATACGGGCTCAACGTGAACCCGGACGCCTACGTGGAGAACCTGCCGGTCGGGGTGCAGCAGCGGGTCGAGATCATCAAGGCGCTGCTGCGGGAGGCGAACGTCCTCATCCTCGATGAGCCGACCGCCGTGCTCACGCCCGGCGAGACCGAGGACCTGTTCCGGATCATGCGCGAGCTCAAGGCGGGCGGCCGCTCGATCATCTTCATCTCGCACAAGCTGCGGGAGGTCCAGGCCATCGCGGACACGATCACGGTCATCCGGCGGGGCTCGGTGGTCGGCCAGCGCCCGCCCACCGCCACCGGTTCCGAGCTCGCCTCGCTGATGGTGGGCCGGCCGGTGGAGCTGCGGGTGCACAAGGAACCGGCCCGGCCCGGCGCGGTGGTGCTCGACGCGGACGGCCTCACCGTGCCCGACGACCAGGGGAACCCGGCGGTGAAGGACCTGTCGCTGCAGGTGCACGCGGGCGAGATCGTCGGGATCGCGGGCGTGCAGGGGAACGGCCAGACCGAGCTGTGCGAGGCGCTGGTCGGGCTGCGGCCGGTGGGCGCTGGCCGGCTGCGCCTGGACGGGGATGACATCAGCCGCCAGACGACCAGGCAGCGGCTGGCCGGCGGGATGGGCTACATCCCCGAGGACCGGACCGAGGACGGCCTGGTCGGCGACTTCCCGGTGGCCGACAACATCATCCTCGACGTCTACCACCGGGCGCCGTACGCCCGCGGCATCGCGCTCGACCTGGGGCAGGTCGACAGCACCGCCGTCAGCCGGGTCTCCGAGTTCGACATCCGCACCACCTCGGTGCAGGCCCCCACCAGCACCCTGTCCGGCGGCAACCAGCAGAAGGTCATCCTGGCCCGGGAGATCGGGCGTGACCTGCGGGTGCTGGTGGCCAGCCAGCCGACCAGGGGACTGGACGTGGGCTCGATCGAGTTCGTGCACCGGCGCATCGTGGAGCAGCGCGATCAGGGCGTCGCGGTGCTGATCATCTCCTCCGAGCTGGACGAGATCTACGCGCTGGCCGACCGGATCGCGGTCATGTACGAGGGCCGGATCACCGGGATCCGGCCGCCCACCGTGCCGGTGGCCGAGCTCGGCCTGCTCATGACCGGCGCCGACGGCGGGCCGGCCGGGGAACCGGCCGGGACCGAGGCGCCCGCCGGGACCGAGGCGCAGCAGCTCTACGTGCCGCAGCCGGCCGAGCAGGAGGCCCCGCCTGCCCCACCGGGGGATGGCCATGACTGAGCAGGGGGGTGTGGGGGGGTCGGCCCCCCGAGCCAGCACTGATCCGGGGGGCACTGAGCCTGGACGGCCACCGTTCGGAAAGGTCATCATCCAGGCGATCATCCAGGGCAATTCGGTCGTGGTCACGGTGGCGGCCTTCGCCGCCGCCATCGTGATCGGCGGGCTGCTGATCGCCTTCACCGACCCGGTGGTCCTGCACGCCTGGAGCCAGTTCACCGCGGCGCCAGGGAACGCGTTCGCCCAGGCCTGGGACAGCGCGGCGGGGGCCTACGCTGCCATGTTCGAAGGCGCGATCATCAACCCGCACACGGTCGCCTCCGCGCTGCAGTACAACTCCATCAGCGCGGCCTTCCAGACCGGGTCGGTCAGCGCGATCTTCGACCCGCTGTCGGAGACGGCCGTCAACGCGACCCCGCTGATCTTCGCCGGACTGTCGGTGGCACTGGCGTTCCGGGCCGGGCTGTTCAACATAGGCGGCACCAGCCAGTTCATCGGCGGGGCGCTGCTGGCGACCTGGCTCGGCTTCGGCGTCCCCCTGCCGCTGGTGCTGCACGCGATCGTGGTGCTGATCGGCGCCTTCGCCGGCGGCGCGGCGATCGGCTGGGTGGTGGGGGCGCTCAAGGCCTGGACCGGCGCGCACGAGGTCATCGTCACGATCATGCTCAACTACGTGATGATCTACCTGCTGTCCTGGCTGCTCGGCACGTCGGCCATGCAGCGGCCCGGCCGGGCCGACCTCATCACCCCGTTCATTGACGGCAACGCCCAGCTGCCGCACCTGGCCGGCCCTAGCCTGCGGATCAACGCCAGCTTCCTGATCGCGCTCGCCGCCGCGGCCGGCGTGTGGTGGCTGCTGCAGCGCAGCACGATCGGGTTCGAGTTCCGCAGCGTGGGCGCCAACCCGCGGGCTGCCCGGACCGCTGGCATGAGCGTGACCGGCAGCTGGGTGCTGGTGATGACGATCGCGGGCGGCCTCGCGGGGCTGGCGGCCTCCGCGGTGGTCCAGGGCACCGACCACACCCTGACCTTCCAGAGCTACGGCACCTACGGCATCGACGCGATCACCGTGGCGCTGCTCGGCCGGGCCCGGCCGCTCGGCACGGTGCTGGCGGCGCTGTTGTTCGGGGCCCTGCACGCGGGCGGCGTCGCGATGCAGGGACTCACCCAGACCCCGGTCGACATCGTGACCGTCATCCAGGCGCTGATCGTCATGTTCATCGCGGCACCGCCGCTGGTCCGGGCGATGTTCCGGCTGCGCGGCGCCCGCGCGGCCGGCCCCGAGCAGGCACTAGCCAAGGGATGGAACGGGTGAGCAGTCTCGCCGGCGCGATCACCGAGCCGCTGCAGGCGCACCGGCGGCTGCTGGCGGCTGCCACGTTCGCGCTGCTCGGGCTCGTTGACATCCTGGTCTTCGCCCGCTTCGCCGGGCATAGCCAGGCGACGTTCGCGCTGTCCCTGCCCGATGCCCAGATCACCGTCCCCAGCCTGCATGTGCCTGCCGCGCCGACCGCGTACGCGCTGGGCGCGGTCTCGCTGGCGGCCGCCGTGGCCCGGGCGGTCAGGGAACCGTCCCAGCGGTTGCGGCGGTGGCTGATCGCGGTGGTGCTGCTGTGCTTCGTGATCTCCCTGCTGTGCTGGGCGGACGCCGGAAAGATCCCGCTGAACCTGGTGAACCTGCTGCAGAGCACGGTGGCCTTCTCGATCCCGCTGGTGCTGGGAGCGCTGGCCGGGTGCCTGTGCGAGCGGTCCGGGGTGATCAACATCGCGATCGAGGGCCAGCTGCTGATGGGCGCGTTCGGGTCGGCGATAGTCGCCAGCGCGTTCGGGACGCTCTGGCTCGGCCTGCTCACCGGCTCGCTGGCGGGCGGCCTGATCGGGGTGCTGCTGGCGGTGTTCGCGATCAGGTACCTGGTGGACCAGGTGATCCTGGGCGTGGTGCTGAACGTGCTGGCGTCCGGGCTGACCGGCTACCTGTATGACCGGGCCCTGGTCCCCTTCCAGAACACGCTGAACTCGCCGACGACGTTCCCGGCGGTGAAGGTCCCGCTGCTCGGCGACATCCCCATCCTCGGGCCGATCTTCTTCGACTCGACCGTGTTCCTCTACCTCAGCTACGCGCTGATCATCGCGGTCCAGGTGGGGTTGTTCAGCACCCGCTGGGGGCTGCGGGCGCGGGCGGTCGGGGAGCATCCGGTCGCCGCCGACACGGTCGGCATCAACGTGCTGGCCACCAGGTACCGGAACGTGATCCTGGGCGGGCTGATCGCCGGGATCGGCGGCGCCTGGCTGACCCTGGGCTCGGTCGGCTCGTTCGGCAAGGACATGTCTTCGGGCATGGGATACATCGCGCTGGCAGCGCTGGTCTTCGGCCGGTGGACGCCGCTCGGCGCGGTCGCGGCCGCCCTGCTGTTCGGGTTCACCAGCGCGCTGCAGTCCATCATGGCCACCCTCAACGTGCCGATCCCGTCTAACATCCTGCTCATGGCGCCGTACGTAGCGACGATCGTGGCGGTGGCGGGCCTGGTCGGCCGGGGCCGGGCGCCGAGAGCCGACGGCAAACCGTATGTGACCTCGTGACGGGGGAGACGGGGGACGCTTTCGCGCTGGCGGGTGCCAGCGCTGCCCGGCTGGCCAGGCTGACCGGCGACGCGTCCCATGAGGTCGCGGTGATCCTCGGTTCCGGCTGGGCGCCGGCGGCCGACGCGCTCGGGCCGCCGGTGGCCGATGTGCCCGTCACCGAGCTGGGCGGGTTTCCCTCGCCCACGGTCCCCGGCCACGCGGGAACGGTCCGGTCGGTGGTGACCGGCGGCCGCCGGGTGCTCGTGTTCCTTGGCCGGGCCCACCTGTACGAGGGGCATTCGCCCGCCGCGGTGGTGCACGGGGTCAGGACGGCGGCCGCCGCTGGCTGTCAGGTGGTGGTGCTGACCAACGCGGCGGGCGGGTTCCGAGCCGGCTACCGGGTCGGCCAGCCGGTGCTGATCAGCGACCACCTCAACCTGACCGGCCGCTCCCCGCTGGCAGGGCCGCCGCCCCCGGCCGGCCTCCCGTCCAGGTTCACCGACCTCACCGGCGCGTACTCGGCCCGGCTGCGAGGGCTGGCCCGCGCCGCCGGCCCTGGCCTGGCCGAGGGGGTGTACGCGGCGCTGCCCGGCCCGCACTACGAGACCCCGGCCGAGATCGCGATGCTGCGCGGGCTCGGCGCTGACCTGGTCGGCATGTCCACGGTGCTGGAGGCGATCGCCGCCCGCCATCTGGGCCTGGAGGTGCTGGGGATCTCGCTGGTCAGCAACTTGGCAGCGGGGCTGGCGCCGGGCGGGCTCGACCACGCAGAGGTGGTGGCCGCCGGGGCGGCGGCCGCCAGCGACATGGGCGCGCTGCTGGCCCGGCTGCTGCCCGGGATGCTCCCCCGGTGAGCGCCGCCAGCCACCCCGGCGGAGCCGGCGCCATCCACCCGGACCGGGCCGGTGCCAG
>JAIRTY010000125.1 GCA_031254715.1 Nocardiopsaceae bacterium
CGAGCACCCCGACCGCCTCCGGCACCCCGACCGCCGCCGGCACCGCCGCCGGCAACGGCACCGCGACCGCGAGCCCCAGCCCGGCCCCCACCGCCAGCCCATCCGGCACGGCGACCCCAAGCCCGGCCAGCAGCCCGCCCGCGACCCCGAAGCCGACCACCTCGCCGGCGAAGTCATCCGGCGGGTCGGCCCAGCCCCCGGCCAAGAGCTCCTCGTCCGGTCAGTCAGCCAGTTCAGCCGGCGGTGGCAGCTCGTCCGGCGGCGCCGGCCGGAGCGCAACCGCCAGCCAGTCGGGTTCCGGCAGCGGTTCCAGCGGTCAGGGAACGGCGGCGGGCCAGGGAGCCGCAACGTCGTCCGTGAATCCTGGCGGAACCGCCCAGGCGCCCCCCGACCCGACGCTCTGCCTGACCATGACGTCGTCGGCCAGCGGCACCAAGGCACCCGGCTTCACGGTGACGTACAAGATAAAGGTATGGCTGGTCGGGCCGGTCAGTCCGAGCCCGAGCCCCACCGCGACCGCGACCGCGAGCGACTCGCCCACGCCGACCCCCGCCCCGACCAGCACCGCGCCCGTGACGGCTGGCCCGGTGAAGGTGACACTCACCCCCGCCCCTAGCAAGCTCAGCCCGCAGTTCACGCCCACCACCTGCAAGAACGCCAACAGCGGGCCTATCTGCACCATCACGAAGCTCACCGCTGGCAAGACGCCCCGGTCGCTGACCGCGACCATGCGGGTTCCCAAGAGCGAACCCGACGGGCAGGTCAAGCTGACCGCCAAGGCGACCGCGCCGCACCAGCAGAACGTCACCGCGTCTGCGCCGGTGACCAGGACGGTGACGGTGCAGGCGAACCGGAGCCCGCCCTCGAAAGCGCCCTTCCAGCCCCCGGGCGGGAGCGGGGGCGGGGGCGGAACCGGCACCGGCCACACCGGCGGCACCAGCGGTCACTCCCAGCACCACCAGGGCGGCACGACCGCGAGCCAGCAGGGAACCACCACCACCCTGACCCCCGCCACCGGGGTGGGAGCGAAACTCCCGTTCGGGATGCAGACGGGCGCCGGATCCCCGGTCGGCGGGCTGGCCCCGGCCGGGCTGGGCTCGCTGCCCACTCCGTCAAGCAGCCCCGGCGTGGTGTTCCCCAGGGTCACGCCGAGCCCGGCGCAGTCACTGAACCCGCTCGGGCTGCCGTCGCCGCCCCGCAAACTCCGGCTCACGGACGTATCGGGGTTCCCGCTGGACCAGCGCCTGATCGGAGTGGAGGCATTCGGCCTGGCGGTGCTCGCCGCAGCCGTGCTGATCGCGGTCGTCCGGTTCTCGCGCTGGCGCAGGCGCCGCCCCCGCCATCGCGAGACCGGGACCGAATCCGCGGCCGCCCGGCCCGACCGGCCGCTCGAGCACCCTTCCTGACCCGGGCCGGATACCAGAAATTCTGCCGAACGGTTCTGCTGCTGCCTGCCGTCCGCTGGTCAGCCCAGTGCCGCCGCAGATTGAGCAGGCGCGCCGGGCCGGGTGACCTACCGGGCCACGTGCTCGACCTCGGGCCGGATCGTCCGCAGCTGCGCTCCTAGCTGGGCTGCGTGCATGGTCGGCGAGGCCAGCACGCCAAACGTGTCGTTGTCCGCCCAGACGCAGAGCGCCACGCTGCCGGGCACGCTGGACTGGGCGTTGACGCAGGCGGCGACGCCGCCGACCGGGCCCGCCCCGGTGACCGCGGCGCCCTTGAACTCGCTGCGGAAGCTGGAGATGAAGTCGCTCGCCGAGGTGCCGGACAGGTTCCCGCCGATGAGCAGGAACATCTGCGGCGACGCATTGCCGGCGGTGCTGTTGTTCTCGTACACGCCGGAGACCACGTTGCTGGCCTGGCCCGCGCTCCTGGCGATCACCTGCCGCTGGAGCTGTTTCGCGTTCATCTGCTGCTCAAGCTGCGGCCGCCGGACGTAGGCGCCGAGCTTGTCCGGGGTCGCCAGCACGTGCGACGGACCGTGGCTGCCCAGCAGGCCGGTGGCCACGCCCGCCACCAGCAGGCCGATGATGACCACGACCAGGCCGGCTGCCACCCCCCAGATCCGCATCCAGATGCGCGGCTTGCCGGCCGGACGGCGGGCGGCGGCAGCGGTCTTGGTGGTGCTCCGGGCACGGTCCCGGGCCGGCTTGCCCTTGGTGGCCGGCTGGGCGACTGCCCGTTCCGGCGAGGTGGGCGGCTGCTCCGTCTCCGGGACGGCCACGACACTGGTGGCGGCTCCGGCGTGAACGGCTCCGGCGTGATCGGCTCCGGCGCGCCGGCCGGCGTACAGCTCGGTCCGGCTAGCCGGGAGGCTGGGGTGACCGGCTGCCGGGTACGCGTCCGGGTCGCCGCGCTGGTCGTGCCCTGTCTCCCGGAGCCCGGCGGGCCGCTGGGCGACGGCTGTCCGGTCGGCTCCCGGCTGGCCTGGCGCCGGCCGTTCGCGAGAACGGGTGCCGCGCGAGCCGTCCGGCTGCGCAGCTGGCCCGGGGCCCGGACGATGCCCGGGCTCACGGTGGCGCGTGTCCCGGGCCTGCGTCCCCGGGCCGGCGACCGCCTGGGCCGCCGGGTCCCAGCCATTCCGGCCGCGATCGCGGTCATCCCGGCCGTGGTCCCGGTCATCGCGACCGCGTGCCCCGTCATCCCGGCCGCGGTCATCGCTGCCGCGACGCCGTTCATCCCGGCCGCGGTCCCGGTCGTCGCGGCGGCGCCGGTCGACGTGCCTAGAATCCTGCCGCGAGCCGGACGGCGGGTTCTCCCGCAGGCCGGCCGGCATCCCCGGCGCCTCTCCCGGCCAGCTGGCGTCCGGGCCGCGGCTACGCCGCGGATCCGGGCCCGCCTCAGCAGGCGGCCTGCCCGGCCAGGATCCCCGCCTCGCAGCGGGAACCGAGCCCCGCAAGCCCGGATCAGAGCCGCGCGGCACTCCCGGAACGCGATCCCGGTCAGCCAGCCCGTTGTCGTGCTGCCCGCCAGGGAGCCTGTCGGCAGCCCCGCCGGCAACAGAGCCCCGCCGGCCCGGCAGCGCTTGGCCCGGACCCGGGCGGTTCCTGCCCCGCGATTCGCCGCCGGATCGATCGCGCCCGCCAGGAAGCAGCGCTTCGTGTCCCCTGCCCGGCGGGCCGTCCGCGGGCCGGCCTCGTCCGCCAGGCGGCGCCAGGTCCGGCTCCGACGGCTCCGCGTCCGGCGCGCTGGCACGCCGGTTCCGCCAGCCGCCGAGCCGTGAGCCGACCCGGCCGCGCCGCTGGCCGCGCCCAGGCTCCGGACCCGGATCCGGCTGCGGCCACGACTGCGCGTCGCCGTGGCTCCTGCTCAGGCCCCGGCCGCGGGCCGGGCCATCGTTCTCAGCCGGGCTCGCGCCGCCCGCCTGGTCTGCCCGCCCGGTGCGGCCGGACCAGGCCCCCGGCCCGTCCGCGCGCTCGCCCCGGCGCCCGGCCGGCCAGTTCCCCGGCCGGTCGGGGCGCTCGCTCTCTCGTCGGGACGGCCAGTCCTCTGGCTGACCCGAGCGCTCGCTTCCTCGTCGGGACGGCCAGTTCCCTGGCTCACCCGAGCGCTCGCTTCCTCGTTCGGGCGGCCAGTTCCCGGGCTGACTGCTGGGCTCACCGCCGCGTCCGGCCCTCCGGCTCCCCCGCCGGTCCTGGTGCTCGCTCTCGCGCCCGGACGGCCAGTCCCGGGGCGGCTGATCCGGGCGCCGGCTCCGGGATCCGGCCGGCCCGCTCCCTGGCTGCTGCCCGGACCATGGATCGGGTCGCTGCCCGCCCCGGGGCCCGGCCCCGGAATCCGGGCGTGCCCCGGGCCGGGTCCGCGGCGGCGGACCGGCGGCCGACCGCGGATCGTGCCCCGCGGCCGGGCGCGGGTCCTGCCCGGGCCAGGACCCGCGGCGGCCGGAAGGCGGGCCGGCTCCCGGCCGGGAGCGCTGACCAGGCTCCTCTCGCGGGTCGTACCGCTGCTCTCGCTCATCGCGCCGGTCGTACCGCTGCCCGGGCCGGCGGTCACGCCGCGACCCGGCCGGTGAGTCAGGAAGGGAC
>JAIRTY010000167.1 GCA_031254715.1 Nocardiopsaceae bacterium
GGCCATCTCATTGAGCGCGCCCAGCCCCAGCGCGGCGCCGACTGCCAGGATCACCAGTTCCCGGCGGCGACCGGCAGCCGCGTGCGGCGCGGCGAGCATGACCCAGCAGGCGAACGCGGTGACGAAGCTCACGTAGGCGTGGGCGACGTGGTCGTACTGCAGCAGGTGGGTGCCCAGCGTTGCGCTGTAGGGACCGATGCTCGCGTTGTACAGCACGTTCTGCCCGACATTGATGAGCCCGCCGGCAAGGTCGGCGATCGCGGCGACCGCCAGTGCCACCGCCAGCAGATCAGGCAGGACGGCCCGGCGCAGCCACACCACCGCCGCACCGATGAGGAGCACAGGGAACACGTAGCCAGCCGTGCTCGGCGATCCGGTCGCGAACCCGTAGCCGCCAAATCCGGCCACCGCCACCGCCACCACCCGCAGCGCACCGCGCTCGGCGCGGCTCAGCGGCGGGCGGCCTGGCCGGCCCAGCCCGGGCGGCCCCGGGCGGCGGTCCGGGCGGCCCGGGCCGAATGGCTCCGGGCGCGCCGTCGCCCGAGCCACGCAGTTACTTGGCATGCTCCCAGCTTGCCGCCGCGCTGCCGCCATGCCATGGGCGCCGCTACTCACCGTGCCTGAGTACGCAGGTTCACCGCGACGAGTACACGACCTGCAACGCGCCCGGGTGCAAGTGCTCTACTCGTCGGCCACCAAGGTCTCGTCGGGACTGGCGAGGACGCAGACCCGATTCCGCCCGGAACTCTTCGCCTCCGAGACCGCAGTGCCCGCGTCCTTGATCAGTTCCCCCAAGGCCCGCCTGGACTGGCTTAGCACGGCGATGCCGATGGAGACCGTGAGCCGGAACATGAAGCCTGCGTGGCGACCGTCCTCGATGGATATCGACTCGGCTGCCACGTGGTCGCGGAGGCGCTCGGCGATGCGCCTGGCGTCGGCGGCATGGGTCCGCGGAAGCAGGATGGCGAACTCCTCTCCGCCGAACCTGCCTACCAGCCCAGGAGCGCGCAGGTTGTCCGAGAGGCTTTTCGCGATGGCCTGGAGTACCTGATCGCCACCCGCGTGCCCGACGGTCTCGTTCACGCTGCTGAAATGGTCCACGTCGACCATGACCAGGGCCAGCGGCGCGCGTGCCCGCAAGGCGCGGAAGAACTCGACCTCCGCTTCCATCCGCCAGGTTGCGGCGTTGAGCAGCCCAGTGCTGGGATCGATCCTTGTCTGCGATCCCAGCTGTGCGGCCATGAGAGAGCGGCCGTAGAGCACCACCGCTGGCAAGGCAAGCACCATCAGCACTGGATTGATTGCCACCACTAGCGCCATGGAGACGGCCAGGCTCAGTTCGATGGCATCCGAGAGCATGCCCTCGCCGTTCCCGAACAACTCCGGCAGCCGCGCGCGCGGGTAAGCCAGCCGCATTGCCCCGACCAGCAGCCCGTTGTTGATGGACCATGCCATGGCAGCGCAGCCGATTGCTAGCCCGGTCCAGGTCAGCACATGAAGCCCGGTACCTGGAGCATCTCCCGCGATTCGTGCCGGAAGGGCATGGAACATGATCGAGGCGGAGCCGTACGCAAGGCTGATGGTGGCGTTGCTGAACACCCGCCGGTACACGAAACCGACGCGCGCGCGCCAGAGCCGGTATGCCGTCAGCGGTATTGGGGCTAGCAGCGCATACGCTGGTGGAAGCGTAACCGCAATTGCGAGGTACCAGACGGTCAGCAAATCCCGGATGACACCTCTGGCCTCCCGGACTCGCCTGGCCGACTCTATGGCAATGACCCCGCAAGCCAACAGGCCCAGGGCGGCCCCTATGTCAATGCCATTCCACGGTGTGAACCATGCAAGTACCGATGCAACCGCTACGGCCAGTCCGACGTTGATAATTATGTACGTCCGTAGCGGAGTTCTTAGTGTCCATACCTGCCAGTCCCGGATGCCGCCGAATCCGCGGCGGATCGCGGATACCGCCGTACCCGAGGCGCGACCGAGAACCATGGGCTCCTACTCAGCGCCAATCCAGTGGGGTGTCGGGGGGAACACGTCGCTGGGCTGGAGCTAGCTGCACATCACCGTGGGCGCAAGGGCCTCCGCCAGGGTTCGAGCCGCCATAGTCTCCCTCGCAGTGGTCGTCGACACTGGAGATCAGTCTCCCCGAAGGAGGTAGCGATGCGCAACGAATGGAGCTGATTCCGCCTCAACCGCGCCCGACCCTCGAATGGAGGAGCCCATGCGCAACGAATGGAGCTGACCCATCGCCCCCCCTGCCAGCCCTCAACGGGAGGTGCCATGCGCAACGAATGGAGCTGACCCTGCCCTCAACCGCGCCCGACCCTCGAACGGAGGAGCCCATGCGCAACGAATGGAGCTGACCCTGCCAGGTCAGAGGACGCCGATCACGGGGCGCGCTGATGACCGGCGCGGTGGCTCGCGGTCAATACCACCGCGCCGATGGCGCCCAGCAGGCCGCTCGCGGCTATGACGGCAGCGGGGCTCGTCGCTTCGGCGGCGGCCCCGGCCGCGATGAACCACAGCCCTTGGGTGACCTGCATGCCTCCGTTGGCCAGGCCGAACGCCTGGCCGCGGCGGCCGGGCGGGATCGCGGCGACGAATGCTGCGTTCGCGGCCACCTGGTAGGCGGCGAAGGCTCCTGCCAGCGCGAAGATGCCCAGGGATGCCGCCAGGCCTGGATGTGTCCAGCACAGTGTCAGGACCCCGCAGGCCACCACGGCCATCGGGCCGAGCGCGCGGCGGCGCATGGCCGGAGGCACCAGGCGGCCGACCACGACCGCGCCCACGGCCGTGCCGAACGGAACGGCGGCGAACACCAGCCCCGCCCCGACCGGCAGCGGCAACGCGCGGAAGCCCGCCGCGTACGGGGCCGCCAGGCCCATCGGCACCACGTAGAAAGCCACCAGCCAGCCGTACAGCATGAGGGTGCGGAGCGTCCGGTCCCCGAACACGAGCCGGATCCCGGCCGCCATCTCTGCCATCGCCGCCCGGCCGGGCCCGCCCCGGCTCTCCACCTGGCCGCCCCCGCCGCGGCCGTCCGGCTGGCCGCCCGCGGAGCCCCGCCTGCCGGCAGCGCCTGGCCGGGCCGCTGGCCGAGGCCGGACGCCGAACCGCAGCAGCAGCGCGGATGCGGCGAACGTGGCGGCATCGACGAGCAGGGCGTCCCGCGGCCCGAGCCCTGCCACCACCACCCCGCCTAACGCATAGCCCGCCACCGTCCCTGACTGGAACGTCAGCTGGGTGACCGCGGTGCCCAGCACGTACTTCTCGCCGGTCAGGATGTCGGGCATGAGCGCCGACCTGGCCGCCTTGAACGGCGAGTCGATCAAGGTCACGACAAACAGCAGCGCCACCATGATCCACAGCGCGGTGGCGGCGCCTGCCAGGCTGGCCAGCGCCATCACACCGACGAGGACCATCCGGGCCAGGTCGCAGACGATCATCAGCTGCCGGCGCGGCCGTCGGTCGGCCAGGCCCGACAGCCCGAGGCCGCCGACCACCCAAGGCAGGAACGTGACCGCGAAGGCGACGGCCGACAGCAGCGCCGACCGGGTGCGGTCATAGACCAGCACGGTGATGGCCACCCGCGCGAGCTGGTCGCCCGCCACCGACAGCAGCTGCGCCAGCCAGAGGGCGCGGAACTCGCCGACCGCCCAGACGCTCGCGAACGTGGCCGTGCCCGCGCCGGTCCCGGCGGGGGCCGCCTCCGGCGCTGCCGGCGGGGCTTCGCGCGGCAGCGGGACCGCACCGCGCGGATGGTTGCGAAGTTCCTGGACTGGCACCGG
>JAIRTY010000188.1 GCA_031254715.1 Nocardiopsaceae bacterium
GACCGCCCGGCGCGGCCTGTCCTCGCCCGGCAGCACGTAGCTGTGCTCGTAGTGCGACAGCAGCACCCCGTGCGCGGCGCCCAGGTCCCGCGCCCAGTACTGCGCCTCGCCGTTGGGTCCCATCACCCGGTCGTAGCCGCCGATGCCGAAGTTGTCCTCGGCCGAGACGCCTCCGGAGAAGTCCAGCGACTGCTTGCCGGTCAGCACCATCGCCGAGTCCGGGGTCATCACGAGGATGCCCTTGGTGTGCATGAGCATGGTGGCCTCGGCGTTCCAGTACGGCTGGGCGCCGACGTTGATCCCGGCCACCACCACGTTGATCTCGCCGCCGTCCTGCGTGAACCGCACGATGCGGCGCAGCGCGGCTGCGATCCAGTCCATGTTCTCGGTGCCGGAGTCCATCGCGATCCGCGCGCCCGCCGACAGCGCGTACCACTCCACCGGCACCCGCAGCCGCTCCGCGAGGTCCAGCGCCGCGATCACCCGGGCGCACTCCGGCTCCGACAGCGCGCCCAGCGCCTTCGTCGGGTCGCCGAGCAGCACCACCCGGGCCATGCCCTCCGGGTACCGCTCGGTCGGGGTGGTCGCCACCCCGGCCACGATCCCGGCCTTGTTGAGGCCCTTCGGCCGGCCGGCCGGGGCCAGCGCGCCGGAGTCGTCGAGGTCGTACTCGGTGAACGAGCCGCCGGGGCCCGCGATCATGCCGGTCAGCTCGTACGGGTAGACCGTGCCGCGGCGCCGCGCCCGCAGCACCTTCTGGCCGTAGTCGTCCAGTGGCTGGATCGGCTCCGACGGCGGGTCGCTGACCTCCAGCCGGACGCCGGTCGCCACGTCGAAGGAGATGCGCACCGCGATCGGGTGCAGCCGCCGGGTCGCCGGGTCCCGCTGGCGGCCGAGGAAGACCACCTCCTCGACCCCGGCACCGGCCGTGGTGGGCACCACCCGCCTGGCGACCGCGTTGAGGTCCTCCGGCGTGAGGTCGCTGGGCGGCCAGACGTAGAGGAAGATCCGGTTGGTGTCCAGCCGCCGGTCCGGCGGCCGCTGCGACTGCTCCTTGCGGATGGCGTCGAAGCAGGCGGCGAGCGCGCCCTCGGCCGCTGGCAGCGCGTGGATCCGGCCTTCGGAGTCGCGCAGCGGCGTGAGGTCACGCACCTGCGCCAGCGCGACCAGCCGTTCGTCGGCCGGGTTCGCCGGCGCGACGCAGCGCAGCAGGTAGACGTCCTCATCGGCGGACGGCAGCCGGGTCAGGTCGAAGTGCCGCAGCCGCCCCAGTTGCAGCCGCTCGGCGATGAGCGGGTGCAGGCCCCGGATCAGCCGGTCCTCGCTCAGCCCGGCCGCGGCAGGCACGAACGTGAAGTGGTGATGCACCACGGCGCCGCTGTTCCCGGCGACGGTCGCGGTGACCCGGCGCAGCCTGCTGGGCAGCGCCGCGGCGGACAGCGCCGCGTGCAGCTCGGTGGCCATGACGTCAGCGTCGGCGGGCTGGCCGGGCCAGGTGAGGTAGATGTCGGCGACCATGGCGGCCGGGTCCGGCTCGGCCGCCGCCGTGTCCGCCACCGCCTGCAGCGCCCCGGACAGCTCGCCGAAGCCGGCGACCGTCGCCAGCAGCCGCTGTGACTGGCCCTCAAGCCGGAACCGGCCGGTGACCAGCGGCCGTCCCCCGATCGGCTCGCAGCGCACGCCGGACAGCCCGTCCTCGCGGTAGTAGCGGCGGCTGACGACTTCAAGCAGCGGCCCGGCGTCGGCGCCGGGGCGGCTGATGCGCTGGCCCAGCAGCCGTACCAGCGGCTCGGGAGTGGCGACCATGGCGGCGATCCGCTCGTTGCGGTCGGCCGCGTCCGGGTGCTGGTCGAGGTAGCGCAGGTGGCTGCGCACCTGGGTGTAGACCTCGGCGCGGGCACGGCGCAGCAGCGGCTGGGCGAACCAGCGGAACACCAGGCTGCGCGCGAGGTCCCCGATCACCGGGAAGCGCAGCTGGGTCGCCACGATCAGCCGCTCCAGCGCCTGCCCGACGGTCTCCCGCAGGTCGCCGCCCGGCGGCGCCTCGGTGAGCCACTGCTGCAGCAGCGCGGTGATCACCGCGGCGTCAGCGGCTGCCCGCTGCTGCGCGAGGAAGATCCGGAACACGGCCTCTTCCAGCGCGGGCGTGCGGTCAAGCCCGTCCACCCCGTAGTGGCCCAGCACCCGCAGCAGGCGGCCACGGAAGGTCTCCGACAGCCCGGCCCGGTCGGCGTCCAGGCTCTGCAGGTAGGCGTGGAAGTACTCGCGCGGGCTGTGCACCCCCGTCTCCGCCCTGGTCTCCTCGCCCTCCGGCTTGTTGCGGCTGAGCTCGGACAGGTCGGCGAAGACCTCAAGCAGCCCGACCTCGGCGGCCAGCGGCCGGTGCGGGAGTTCGGCCCGGGCGGCGAGATAGCCGGCCAGCCCGCTGGCCCCGCCCCGGGAGTCGGTGTCGAAGCCGAGCAGCATGCTGTGCAGGTCCGCCAGGCCCCGCTGCACCTGGTTCGGCGCGGAAACCTGGTCCGGCTCGCCGGGCAGGTCCAGGCCGGCCGCGGCGGCCCCGGGCGCGTCCGCCGGGTCAGCGCCGTCGAGCGGTTGCAGGCGCAGCAGCGGGGCGCCGGTCCCGACCTGGCTGCCGACCGTGACCAGGCACTCGCGCAGCAGCGCGCGGAACGGCGCCTGCAGCACGGTCTCCATCTTCATGCTCTCCAGCACCAGCACCGGGGCGCCCGCCTCGACCTCGTCACCGGCCGCCACCGGCGTGGCCACCACCAGCGCGGGCGCCGGGGAGCGCACGACCCCGCCCTCGTCGCGGCTGACGCGGTGCGTGACGCCGTCCACCTCCACCAGGTGGATCGGCCCGTGGGTGCCGGTGACCAGGCGGAACCGGTGGCCGTTGAGGTGGATCTGGCCGGTGTGCCCGGAGAACCGTTCCAGCGTCGCGTCCACGGTCCGCATGTCGTCGCCGGTGAGGAAGCCGACGCGGTACCGGCCCGGGCCGGTCTCGGCGACGGTGAGCCGGTAGCCGGCGCCCCGGAGCTTGAGGTCGATCGGGCGGCCGCTCTCATGCTGCACCTGCGGCCGGCCGCCGTGCGCGGTGGACAGCAGCCGCTGCAGCTCAGCCTGCTTGCCGTCCTGGTAGGCCTCGATCGCAGCGGCCGCGAGCGCGATGCCGGAGTGGCGGTGTGACACCAGCCGGCCCTCGGCGCGCACCCGGTCGATCCAGCCGGTGTCAGCGCGGCCGTCGATCACCTCGGGCTCGCCGAGCAGGTCGAGCACGAAGCTCTTGTTGGTGGTGCCGCCTTCGACCAGGACGGTCGTCTCGTGCATCGCGCGGCGCAGCCGCGACAGCGCCTCGTCGCGGGTCCGCCCGTAGGCGATGATCTTGGCGATCATCGAGTCGAAGTCGGCCGGGATCTCGTCACCTTCGCGCACGCCGGTGTCGACCCGGATGCCCGGGCCGGCCGGCAGGTCAAGCAGCGCGATCCGGCCCGGGGCGGGCGCGAAGTCGCGGTCGGCATCCTCGGCGTTGAGCCGGGCCTCGATCGCGTGCCCAAGCTCAGCGGGCAGCGGTCCGGCCAGTTTTCCGCCCGCCGCCACGTGCAGCTGGGCCTTGACCAGGTCCACGCCGGTGGTGATCTCGGTGACCGGGTGCTCGACCTGCAGCCGGGTGTTCACCTCGAGGAAGGCGACCAGCTGATCGCCGGGGCGGTAGAGGAACTCCACGGTGGCGGCGCCGCGGTAGCCGACCGCGAGCGCCAGCCGCTCGGCCGCCGCCTTGAGCTCGCCCGCCTGCCCGGCCGACAGCACCGGCGACGACGACTCCTCGATGATCTTCTGGTTGCGGCGCTGCACCGAGCAGTCGCGCACGCCCAGCGCCCAGGCCGTGCCCTGGCCGTCCGCGATCACCTGCACCTCGACATGCCGGGCACCGGTCACCAGGCGCTCCAGGAAGACCACCCCGCTGCCGAACGCGCGCTCGGCCTCCAGCGAGGTGCGCTCGTAGGCGGCGGTGAGCTCGGCCGGCCCGGTGACGACGCGGATGCCGCGGCCGCCCCCGCCGGCGCTCGCCTTCAGCATCAGCGGGTAGCCGATCCGCTCGGCCGAGCGCAGCGCCGCGTCGAGGTCCGCCACCGGGCCGCGGCTCCAGGGCGCGACCGGGACGCCGGCCTCCTCGGCGATCAGCTTGGCGCCGATCTTGTCGCCCAGCTTCCGCATCGCGTCCGGGTCCGGGCCGATGAACGTCACCCCGAGGCCGGCGCAGAGCTCGGCGAACGCGGGGTCCTCGGCGACGAAGCCCCAGCCGGGCCAGGCGGCGTCGGCGCCGGTCTCGGCCAGCGCCCGGGCCAGCACGGGCAGGTCGAGGTAGGGGCGGGCCGCGGCGGGGCCGAGGTAATAGGCGAGGTCCGCCTCCCGCACGAACATGGCCGTGGCGTCGGCGTCGGTGTAGAGGGCCACCGTTTCGACCCGCGGCCCGTTCTCCGCGTTGAGCTCTCCGACAGCGTGGATGAGCCGCATCGCGGCCTCTCCCCGGTTGACGATCGCGACACGACTGAACACCGAATCGAGCCCCACAAGGTCGACGACATGCCAAGGCGGCCCTCGCCGCCCGTCCAGCATCCCGGTTACCGGCCCTGCGTGTGATCATCCGTTACGTGAAGGCCCGGCGCACGATTTTTGTGGGAACCCTCCAAATGCAGGGGAGCGCGGGCAGGTGGACGGGCGAACCTAATCACCTCGGTGGCGCCGCCGCATAAATGGCCCATAATTGGAGACCATTGGGGGGTCATGCTGAGGAGGCAGGCCGTGATCAGTGACATCGTTCGCTACATCAAGATCAAGAGACTCTCCCAGGGACCCGCCGGTCACCCGGAGCTGGTACCGGTCAGGGGCTCGAAGGCGTATCCGCAGCGCCCGGGCCGGGGCGCAGCCGACCGGGCCGGGGACTTCGACTCGGCCAAGCGCGGCGGCCCGGCGTCCGCCCGGTAGGGAGCTTATTGCAGCCCGGCGCGGACAGAGGTGATGCGCTGGGTGTTGAAGCCGAGCCAGTGCATCCGGCCCGCGTAGCGTGCGTGCTCGACCTTGAGGCAGCGGTCCATGATCACTGTCATGCCGCCGTCCTCGGCGATCTGCGCGGCCTCGATGCTGATCACGCCGAACTGGCACCAGAGGGTGCCGGCGCCGATCGCCACCGCCTCCCGCGCGATCTGCGGCACCGCCGCCGGTGCCCGGAAGACGTCCACGATGTCCACCGGCCCCGGTACCTCGGACAGGCTCGGGTAGCATCGCACGCCGAGGATCTCCGTCTCGCGCGGATTCACCGGGATGACGCTGTAGCCGTGCCGCTTGAGGTAGTAACCAACGAAGTTGCTGGCCCGCAGCTCGTTGCCGGACAGGCCCACGATCGCGATGGTGGCGGCGGTGTGCAGGACCCGCTGGATCGTCAGCGGGTCCTGGTACCGGGCGAGGTCGGTCATGCCGTGGCTCCCCTCTCTCCGGCCGTCGCTGCGACGTGCGCGAAACCCTGCTCGAGGTCCCAGATGAGGTCCCCGGGCGACTCGGTCCCGACCGACAGCCGCACCGACCCGGGGCCGACACCGGCGGCCCGCAGCTCGTCGTCATTCAGCTGCCGGTGCGTCGTGCTGGCGGGGTGGATGATCAGGCTTTTCGCGTCGCCGACGTTCGCCAGGTGGGACCAGAGCGTCAGGCCGCTGATGAAGTCCTGCCCGCCAGCACGGCCGCCGGCGCAGTCGAACGAGAACACCGCGCCGCCGCCGCGCGGCAGGTACTTCTCCGCGAGCGGCCGGTACCTGCTCGAGGGCAGGCCGGGGTAGGTGACGTTCGAGGCCAGCTCGTGCGCCTGGAGGAACTCAGCGACCGCCAGCGCGTTGCTGACATGGCGTTCCATCCGCAACGACAGCGTCTCGAGCCCTTGCAGGAACAGGAAGGCGTTGAACGGCGCGAGCGCGGCCCCGAGATCGCGCAGGGTCTCGGCCCGCAGCTTCATCAGGTAGCCGTACATCCCGAACGTCTCGTGGAACTCCAGGCCGTGGTAGGCCGGCGACGGGTCCGCGACCACGGGGAACCGCCCGTTGGACCAGTTGAACGTGCCCGCTTCGACCACCACGCCGCCGATGCTGGTGCCATGGCCGCCGATGAACTTGGTCGCCGAGTGGATCACGATGTCCGCGCCCCATTCGATGGGGCGGCACAGGTACGGCGTGGCGAACGTGTTGTCCACGATCAGCGGCAGCTCGTGGGAGTGCGCGATGGCCGCCACGGTCTCGATATCCAGCACGTTCCCGGCCGGATTGCCGATCGTCTCGGCGAAGAACAGCTTCGTGTCGGGGCGCACCGCCTGCCGCCACTGATCCGGATCGTCCGGGTCGACCCAGGTCAGCTCCACGCTCATCTTCCGCAGCAGGTGCTTGAGCTGGTTCACGGACCCGCCGTAGAGCGCCGTGGAGGAGACGACGTGGTCACCCGGCTGCAGCAGCGTGAAGAACGCGGCTGCCTGCGCGGCGATCCCGCTGGCGAAGGCGACCGCGCCGCAGCCGCCCTCGAGGTTCGCCACCCGCTCCTCGAACACCGCGACGGTCGGATTCATGATGCGCGAGTAGGTGTTCCCGTACTCCTGCAGGTTGAAGTACGCCGCCGCCGATTCCGGGTCCTCGAACACGTAGCTGGTCGTCTGGAAGATCGGCACTGCGCGGGCGCCGGTGTTCGGGTCCGGCCGCTGCCCGGCGTGCAGCTGCCGGGTCTCGAAGCCGAACGAGCGTGCCTGCTCGGCGCGGGCGGGCGGGTCGGTCACGAAGGCCCCTTCCTGGGCGTCACCCGGCGTCACCCGCTGGCCAGGAACCGGCGGATGATCGGCGTCTGCCGTGCTTCCTCCAGCAGGAAGCAGTCGTGGCCGTAGGGTGCCTCGATCACGTGGCACTCGGCCTGCTTGCCGAGCGCGTGCAGCGCGCCGGCGATCTCCTCCGACGCGGACGGCGGGTACAGCCAGTCGGAGCTGAAAGCGATCAGCAGCGTCCGCGCCGACACGCCAGCGAGCGCGCGCGTGAGCGACCCGCCGCCGTGCTGCCGCGCGAGGTCGAAGTACGTCAGCGCGCGCGAGGTGTACAGGTAGGTGTTGGCGTCAAAGCGCTTGACGAACGAGTCCGCCTGGTGGCGCAGGTAGCTCTCGACCTGGAACTCCGGTTCGGTGATCGTGTACCGGAGGTCGTCGGCGAACTGGAGCCGCCGCCCGAACTTGTCCTGCAGCGCCAGCGCTGACAGGTACGTGATGTGGCCGACCATCCGGGCCACGCCCAGGCCCGCGTCGGGCTTGCGGCCGGTGCCGTAGTAGCGGCCGCCCTGCCAGGCCGGGTCGCGCATGATCGCGTCCCTGGCGATCGCGTTCCAGGCAACGCCCTGCGGATGAAGGGCGTGCGTGCTCGCGATGGCCACGACCGAATCGACCTGGCCGGGAAACTGAATTGCCCATTCGAACGCTTGCATCCCGCCGAGTGAGCCGCCGGTCACGGCTGCCACCCGTTCGATACCGAGCGAGGCCAGGAACGCGCGCTCGGTCCGCACCATGTCGCCGACCGTGATGACGGGGAAGTCCGGCCCGTAGGGCCGGCCGGTCGCCGGGTCGGCCGAGGACGGGCCGGTCGTCCCGCGGCAGCCGCCGAGCAGGTTCGTGGCGACGACGAAGAAGCGGTCGGTGTCGAATGCCTTGCCGGGGCCGATCATCCCGTCCCACCAGCCGAGCCCCTTGCGGGCCGTGCCGTCGCGATCCTCGGCCGCGAAGCCGTCCCGCGTGCTCTCCTCCGGCGGTGTCTTGGCGAAGCCAGCCGCGTGGGCGTCGCCGCTGAGCGCGTGGCACACCAGGATGACGTTGTCGCGCCGGGGGGAGAGGGCGCCGTAGGTCTCGTACGCCACCCGGACCGGGTAGAGCTCCTGCCCGCAGTCGAGCCGCACCGGCTCGGGCAGGTCGAGGTACTGCGTTTCGACGGTGCCGGCCGAGCCGGCCGCGAGCGTCGGGGCTGGCTCCGCCATGGGCGCCATCGTAACCGGGCCGCTGCGGCCCGGCTGCCGCGCGGCTGGCCGCGTTCGTACGCTTGAGCCATGACGTCGCAGCCGCTCGCGCGCCACCTGCTGCGGGCACGCGACCTGGCCGACTCCCGCTACGCCGAGCCGCTGACCGTTGCCGACCTGGCCCGGGCCGCCGGGCTGTCGGGGGCGCACTTCAGCCGGGAGTTCAAGCGCGCCTTCGGCGAGTCGCCGCATCAGTACCTGCTGACCCGGCGGCTGGAGCGGGCGGCCGCGCTGCTGCGGGTGACCGACTGGCCGGTGGCTGACGTCTGCTTCGCCGTGGGCGCCGGCAGCGTCGGGTCCTTCACGGCGAGCTTCAGCCGGATCTTCGGCGCCACGCCCACGGCCTACCGGCGCTCGTGGCCGCCGGCGGCGCGGTTCGTGCGGATCCCGCGCTGCGTGGCCATGGCCTACGGCCGCCCGCAGAACCGCACGTTTCGAGAAGACCCGGCGGCGGCCGGTTCGTAGGGTTCTTCCTGGTAACACACTCGTGGCCAGGGGAGGAACCCGATGATCAAGATCGCTAACGCCCAGTTCTGGGTCCACGACCAGGATGACGCGCTGCAGTTCTACACCAAGGCCCTCGGCTGGGAGGTCCGGGCCGACGTCACCATGGGCGCGTGGAGCTTCCGCTGGCTGGCGGTGGGGCCGCCGGGGCAGCACGACGTCGGGCTGGTGCTCATGCCGGTGCCGGGCCCGCCGATGCTCGACGCTGACGACAGCGCGGCCCTGGCCGCCCTGGTGGCCAAGGGCGCCGGCGGGACACTGTTCCTGGAGACCGACGACTGCCAGGCGGCGTATGACGACCTGTCGGCCCGCGGCGTCACGTTCAACGACCCGCCGACGGCGCAGCCGTACGGCATCGACACCTCATTCCGTGACCCCTCGGGCAACAACATCCGGCTGACCCAGGTGCTGGAGTTCGACCCGCAGCGCGGCTCCGCGCCGTAGGACCGCCGTGCTACCGGCCATCGTGCTAGCAGCCAACGCCCCAGGTGTGCCCGTAGTTACGGGCGTACCGCGGTGAACAGGGACCGGGCCAGGATGCCGTCCTCGATCGCACGTAGCTGCGCCCGCCGGTTGGCCTGGCGTTCCGCCACCTCCTGCTCGCCCAGCAGGGCCGCGAGGCCGGAGTGGCTGGCATCCCATTGCTGGATCCAGGCGCGGGTGGTGGCCGCGAACCCGTCAGTGCAGTCGGTCTCGGTCACCTCGGTGAACCCCGCGGCCGCCAGCATCTGCCGGTGCGGGCGGGGCGTGGCCACCGCGACCGGGCCGTCGCGGGATGCGCGGCGCCGCTGGGCGGGACGCAGGCCCGGGGCCGGGTGGATGGTGAAGAACGCCATCCGCCCGGCGGGGCGGAGGATCCGCCGGCAGGCTCTCAGCACGGAGAGCTTAGGGCGCAGTCAACACAGCACGTCGGTGTGCACGACCGCGTCGAACGTGGCCGGGGCAAGCGGCAGCGCACGGGCACTGGCCGCCAGCAGGCCGGCCCGGCCCGTCAGCCCCTCGCGCCGGGCGCGGCCGGCCGCTGCCCGCAAGCCCTCGATCGGAACGTCGGCCAGCACCACCTGGCAGCCGGTGGCAGCGGCGAGGTACAGCCCGGGCCAGTCGCGGCCGGCGCCGAGGTCGAGCAGCCGCGCCTCCGGGCGCAGCCCGAGCCTGGCGGCGAGCAGGTCAGCCTGGGCCTTGGTGGTGTAGCCGTTCGCGCCCCAGTCGCCGCCGATGACCGCCAGCTCGACGCGGCGGGACACCTCCGCCGGGGCGACGCGATAGCGCTCGGCGAAGCGCCTGGCGGTCTCCTGCTCGGCCTTGGTCATTCGTCCCTCCGGCGGCGCCTCGGCGGGTCAGGTGCTGGCGAGCTGAGAAACGCCGCCGGTGGCGACGGGCAGGCCGGCCAGGCGCCATTCGGGCATCCCGCCGGCCAGGCGGCGGGCCGCGCGGGCATTCGCCCGCAACAGCCGGACCGCGTCGTGCGCGAACACGCAATAGGGCCCGCGGCAGTAGGCGGCGATCTCGATGCCCGGCTGCAGCTCGGCCAGCCGCTGCTCGAGCTGGGCAAGGGGGATGGAGACCGCGCCCGGGATGTGCCCGAGCTCGTATTCGGCGGCCGGGCGCACGTCGAGAACGGTGACC
>JAIRTY010000249.1 GCA_031254715.1 Nocardiopsaceae bacterium
CCGCCCCCGTCCATACTCACATCGGGCCGGGGCAAACGGCCACTACATTCAGGCGGGAGGTGAAACCATGGCCATCACAACCACACGGGCGGCGACGAAAATCCGTTTTTTGAGCGTTGAGAAAAAAACACTTTGCACATTCAACGGCATTAACCCCGCCGTCACCCCCGCGGGCCACGGGCCTGCGCCTAGACTCGGCCCATGGCCGTCCAGCTCGCGCCGAGCATCCTGTCCGCCGACTTCGCCCGGCTGGCGGACGAGGCGGAAGCGGTGTCCGGAGTCGCGGACTGGCTGCACGTGGACGTGATGGACTACCACTTCGTGCCGAACCTCACCATCGGCCTGCCGGTGGTGGAGGCCCTGCTCAAGCACACCGGGCTGCCGCTGGACTGCCACCTCATGATCGACGAGCCGGACCGCTGGGCACCCGGCTACGCGGAGGCCGGCGCCGGGAACGTGACCATCCACGCCGAGGCGTCCCGTTCTCCGGTCCGGACCCTGCGGATGATCAGGGCGGCCGGGGCACGGGCCGGACTGGCCCTCAATCCGGGCACGCCGGTCGAGCCGTGGGAGGACCTGCTGCCCGAGCTCGACATGCTGCTGCTCATGACCGTGGAGCCGGGCTTCGGCGGGCAGTCGTTCCTGGACCTGGTCCTGCCCAAGCTGCGGCGGGCCCGTGAGCTCGCCAGCCGGCGCGGGACCGCGGTGTGGCTCCAGGTGGACGGCGGGGTCAGCGCGGAGACCATCGAGCGGTGCGCGGACGCGGGGGCGGACGTGTTCGTCGCGGGATCGGCCGTGTACGACGCCGACGACCGCGCCGGCGCCGTGCAGTCGCTGCGCGCCCTGGCGGAGCAGGCCACCGCCCGGGCATCCTGGAGTGACCAGGACACGTCCGGCTGACGACCGGCCGGACGCAGTCGCCAGGCAACGGGTTGCCAGCCCGGTGTCGATTCGGGGGCGGGCCGTTCGTCGATGGGATGAACAGTTCCAACGGCAGGCAAGGGGGAATCTGGCATGGCCGAGTACATGATCCTCATTTACGAGAGCGAGGCTGCTTACGCGAGCGCGGAGCCGGCGGTCTTCCAGGAGGTGATGGCGGCCCACAACCGGTTCGCCGGGCAGGTCGAGCAGCGGGGCGGCAAGATGCTCAGCGGCCGCGCGCTGCAGCCGACCAGTACCGCCACCACGATCCGGAGCGACGTCGTGACCGACGGGCCGTTCGCCGAGACCAAGGAGGCACTGGGCGGTTACTACCTGATCGAGGCGCCGGACCTGGACACGGCGCTGGAGATCGGGAAGCTCTGCCCGGCGCGGTTCGGCGGCGTTGAGGTCCGGCCGATCATGGAGTTCCCTGCGGGATGAGCCCCTCCCGGGCGGACGGCGGGCCGGCCGTCGGAGCGGGCCTGCCGACCGCTGGGACCGGCCCGCCCTCCGCAGGGGCGGGCAGGACGTCCGCGGGGGCGGGCCGGGAGCCCGACGGGGCGGGCCGGGCAGGCGGCGGGGCTGGCGGGCCGGACCAGTCGGCCTCGCCGGACCAGTCGGCCCCGCCGGACCAGCCGGTCAGCCGCGCCGCCCGGGCCGTGGCCGACGCGCACCGGCGCGAGTGGGCCTTCGTGCTCGCCGCGACGGCGCGCGTCGCCGGGGACATCGACCTGGCGGAGGAGTGCGTGCAGGACGCGTACGTCTCCGCGCTGGATGACTGGGCGCGGCAGGGGGTGCCACGCAACCCGGGCGCCTGGCTGACCACGACCGCCCGGCGGCGCGCGATCGATCTCCACCGCCGGGACCAGACGCTGCGCCGCAAGCTGCCGCTGCTGGTGGAGCCGGCGCCGCCGGAGCCGGCCGGGCCGGCCAGCGGCGAGCGGGGCGACGACGTGATCGCGGACGACCGGCTGCGGCTGATCTTCACGTGCTGCCACCCGGCACTGGGCAGGGAGGCGCAGGTCGCGCTCACCCTGCGGCTGGTGTGCGGGCTGGCGACCACGGAGATCGCGCAGGCGTTCCTGGTCCCGGAAGCGACCATGGCCGCGCGGGTGACCAGGGCGAAGAAGAAGATCTCCGGCGCCAGGATCCCCTACCGGGTGCCGGGCCCGGCCGAGCTGCCCGACCGGCTGGACGCGGTCCTGACGGTGGTGCACCTGCTGTTCACCACCGGGCATACCGCGCCGGCCGGCGGGGACCTGATCCGCCGGGACCTGGTGGAGCGCTCGCTCGACCTTGCCCGGATGCTGCGGGCGCTGCTGCCGTCGGACCCCGGCGTGGCCGGGCTGCTGGCACTGATCCTGCTCACTGACGCCCGGCGGGACACACGGGTGGACGGGGAGGGCCGGATGGTCCTGCTCCCCGACCAGGACCGCGGCCGCTGGGACCGGGCCGCGATCGGCGAGGGCGTCGCGCTGGTCCGCGAGGCGCTGCGCCACCGGCCGCCGGGGCGTCCGCCCGGACATCGGCCGACAGCGTCACCGGCGCGGAGGGGCTTGCGGCCGAAGCCGCCCAGAAGAGGGTTGGCCCGGTGTATGCCAGCTGGGCGGTACCAGCTTCCGGTCCGCGACCGCTGCCCCCCAGGCCGCCGCTGCCCAGGCCGCCGCTGCCCAGGCCGCCGCTG
>JAIRTY010000280.1 GCA_031254715.1 Nocardiopsaceae bacterium
CTGCTGGCCGCAGTGTCATATGCCACCGCGGTGGTCAGCCAGAAACCCGCGCTGGCGCATGCCTCGCCGCTACAGGTCACCACCCTCAGCTGCGCCATCGGCACGGTGGCCTGCCTGCCTTTCAGTGGCCAGCTCAGCACGCAACTGGCAACAGCGCCGCTGACCGCCACCCTGAGCGTGGTCTACCTGGGCGTGTTCCCCACCGCCGTCGCGTTCACCACCTGGGCCTACGCGCTGTCAAGAACATCCGCAGGCAAGCTGGGCGCCACCACCTACCTGGTCCCGGCCCTGACCGTGCTGATGTCGTGGGCGATCCTGGGCGAAGTCCCCCGCTGGCTGGCCCTGGCCGGAGGCGTGCTCTGCCTCGCCGGGGTCGCGCTCAGCCAGCGCGCCCGCCGCGCAACCGCCAGGCCCCGCGGGCCAGCCCGAGATAGCTGGGCTGGCCCCGGCCGAAGGACCAGCCCCCATGCTGGTTCCCGGTCATGATGACCAGCGAGCAGGAGCGGACAGCCAGGCCTGCTGCCGCAAATATCAGACCCGGCTGATACCAATGGCCGCATGACCTCATCCCCTGACCCTGCCCTCGCGGCCACGGATGAGCAGGTCAAGGAGTCGGCGCAGCGCTACCTGCGTGCCCTGGCAGGCGAGCACGCCAGCCTGCGCCCCGATCAGTGGAGCGCGATCAAGGCGCTCGTGGTTGACCGCCGTCGCACCCTGGTCGTGCAGCGTACCGGCTGGGGAAAGTCGGCCGTGTATTTCATCGCCACGGCCCTGCTGCGGGAGCGGGGCGCGGGCCCGAGCGTCATCGTGTCACCGTTGCTGGCACTTATGCGCAACCAGATCGACGCCGCCGAGCGGGCCGGTATCCGGGCGGCGACGATCAACTCGTCCAACACCGAGGAATGGGAGGAGGTCTACGCCGCGATCCAGGCCGGCGAGACCGACGTCCTGCTCGTCAGCCCCGAGCGGCTCAACAACCCCCGCTTTCGTGACCTGATCCTGCCCCGCCTCGCCAGTTCAGCCGGGATGATCGTCATCGACGAGGCGCACTGCATCTCCGACTGGGGCCACGACTTCCGGCCCGACTACCGGCGCCTGCGTGACGTGGTGGCGGGACTCCCGCCGGGCGTGCCGGTGCTCGCCACCACCGCGACCGCCAACGAACGGGTCACCCGCGACGTGGCGGAGCAGCTCGGCACCGGCCCGGGCGGCTCGTCGTTCCCACTGGTACTGCGCGGCCCGCTTGATCGCGACAGCTTGCACCTGTCCGTGGTGCGGCTGCCGCACGCGGCGCTGCGGCTGGGCTGGCTTGCCGACCACCTTGGCGGGCTGCCCGGCTCCGGCATCGTCTACACCCTCACCGTGGCCGCCGCCCATGATGTGGCTGAGTTCCTGCGTGACTCGGGATTTGAGGCCGAGGCTTATACCGGGCAGACAGACCCGCAGCAGCGCCTGCGCATCGAGGAAAGCCTGCTCACCAACAAGCTCAAGGCCGTGGTGGCGACCAGCGCGCTCGGCATGGGATACGACAAGCCTGACCTCGGTTTCATCATCCATCTGGGGGCGCCGCAGTCGCCGGTCGCCTACTACCAGCAGATCGGCCGGGCAGGCAGGGGCGTGGCACGCGCCGAGGTGATCCTGCTGCCCGCCACGGAGGACCGCGACATCTGGGCATACTTCGCCAGCCTGGCGTTCCCGCCCGAACGCCTGGTCCGCGCCACCATCGACGCACTGGCTGCGGCCGGTGGCCCGCTCTCGCTGGCGGCGCTGGAAGCGCAGGTCGATCTGGGACGCAGCCGTCTGGAGACCATGCTGAAGGTGCTCGACGTGGACGGCGCGGTGCGCCGGGTGGGCGGCGGCTGGGAAGCGACCGGCCAGCCCTGGGCCTACGACGCCGAGCGTTACGCGCGGGTGGCCGCCGAACGGGAGCGCGAGCAGGAGGCCATGCTCGGCTACGTGGCGGCCACGGGCTGCCGCATGGACTACCTGCGCCGCGAACTCGATGACCCCGCCGCTGCTCCCTGCGGCCGGTGTGACAACTGCACCGGGACGGCCCGCACGGCAGAGGTCAGCCAGGCGAGCGAGGACGTCGCCCGCACCCGGCTCCGGCGGCCGGGCGTGACCCTCCAGCCGCGGCGGATGTGGCCGTCTGGGATGGCGAAGCTCGCGGTGGCCGCGGCGGGCCGCATAACCGCCGAGGAGGCTGCCGAGCCGGGCCGCAGCGTCGGGCGCCTGACCGACATCGGCTGGGGCGTGACCCTGCGCCAGCTGCTGGCCGACGGTGCGCCGGACCAGGCCATTCCCGAGAATCTGGGCAAGGCGGTGGTACAGGTGCTCGCCGCCTGGGACTGGGACAAGCGCCCGACCGCAGTCGTAACGATGCCGTCGCGCACCAGGTCCGCCATGATCACCTCGCTGGGTGAGCAGATCGCGGCCACCGGCAAGATGGCCTACCTGGGCAGTCTTGGCTACCTGGGCGATGAGCCGCCCAGGCGCCAGCACAACAGCGCCCAGCGACTGGCCGCGCTGTCGCGGATTCTCACCGTGCCGGGCCCGCTTGCGGCGGCATTGGCCAAGACTGACGGGCCGGTGCTGCTGGTGGACGACCGGGTGGACACCGGCTGGACCATGACTCTCGCCGCCAAGCTGCTGCGCGGATGCGGTGCCCCAGCCGTGCTCCCCTTCGCGCTCGCGGTCACGAACTGACCACGGGGGAGCACCGTCCTGCTGGCGATGATGGGACGATGTGTCTCACGGTTTGCGGGCTACTGCACCGTAGAACACCGACCGTCCTGGGTCATCGGTGAGCTCGGTGCCTGGGTCAGGCCGCCACTGCGGTACCCAGACCAGGCCCGGTTCTACCAGGTCGAGGCCAGTTAGGAAAGCCTCTACCTGATCACGGCTGCGCGCGAAGCCGCGGCTGGTGGCCTTGTCGTAGACCTTGGCGGCCGTGTGGACATGCTGGCTGTTGTCGGCGGTGCCATGGCTGAGCACCAGATAGCTCCCGGATGGCAGCGGTGCCAGCAGGCGGTCAATGATCGCGCGTGGCTGCTCGTCGTCGGAGATGAAGTGCAGGATCGCGAACAGGAGCACCGCGGTCGGCTGGCTGACGTCTATCAGCCTGCGCAACTCCGGGTCCTCCAGAATGCCGCCAGCTTCGCGCAGGTCGTGCTTGAGGACCGTGGTGCCCTTAACGCCGTGCAGCAGGTCCCTGGCATGGGCCAGCACGACCGGGTCATTGTCGACGTAGACCACCCGGCTTTCCGGGGCGGCGTTGTGGGCGACTTCGTGCACGTTCCCGGCGGTCGGAAGCCCAGTGCCGATGTCGAGGAACTGCCGGATCCCGGCCTCAGCGGCGAGGAACCGCACCGCGCGCTGCAGGAACGCCCGGTTGGCCCGGGCTCCCGCCCTGATGTCAGGAGCGGCGGCAAGCACCCGTTCTGCTGCCTCCCGGTCGGCCGGGTAATGATCTTTGCCGCCGAGATAGTAGTTGTACATACGTGCAGGTGATGGGATATCGGGCCGGAATGACTCCCTCCAGTCGCCGCCGTTCGTCACCAGAGTGCTCCCTCGCATTCCAAGGTGCCAGTCCGACCGGTTCCGGCACTGGCAGGATCCGTTCTGGCGCGGCATCATACGTGCGATGTCGCTGACTCCGCCGGAATCAGTGGCGTGATCCCATCCGGGATATCATGAACGAAGAGCTGGGATGCTGCAAGCCCGTGGCGTAATTGCGTACACGTTAGGCAGCGTCGTGCGCCACGATGACGGCCGCTGGTGGCGGTGACCACCAGGCCGGGAAGGGAAGAGCCGCATGGCTGATGCGCCCAGCGGCCCGACGGCGCTGCGCATCGTACTCGGGACCCAGCTCCGGCGGCTGCGCGAGGCCAGGGGCATGCGCCCGGCTGACGCCGCCCGGGCCATCCGCGCCACGGATTCCAAGATCAGCCGCCTGGAACTTGGCCGCAGCGCCGTCCGCGAGATCGACGTCGTCGACCTGCTCACCCTCTACGGGGTCACGGATCACGCTGAGCGAGAGCAGGTCCTGGCCCTCGCCGCGCGGTCGAACGAGCCCGGCTGGTGGCATCGGTACAACGATCTCCTGCCGGATTGGCTGCAGTCCTACATCGGGCTGGAACAGGCGGCGCAGTCGATCCGCACCTATGAGACCCAGTTCGTTCCCGGGCTGCTGCAGTCGGAGGGCTATGCCTCCGCCATCATGGCCCTCGGTGACTTCCCGCCGGAGGAGATGGAGCAGCGCGTGGCGCTCCGTAAGGAACGGCAGCGCCGGTTCCTGGAAGGCGATCTGTGGCTGTGGGCCGTCATCGACGAGGCGGTGCTGCGGCGCGGCGTCGGAGACCCGCGGGCGATGCGGGATCAGCTCGGCTACCTGCTGGAAATGAGTGAGCGGCCCAACCTTACGCTCCAGGTGACACCATTCAATTCTGCCGGTCATGCCGCCCTGACCGGGTTCAGCATCCTGCGTTTCAGCGAGCCGGACCTGACCGACATCGTCTACGTTGAGCATCTCACCAGCGCGCTTTACCTCGACAAGCGCGCCGACGTGGACGCGTACCTGCTAGCAATGGAGCGGCTGGCGGTCATCAGCGCGCCGCCCGCGGATTCGGCCGGGCTGATCCAGGCGATCCGGGCAGCAACATGACCAATGCCCGGCCCGGAAGGCGCCGCGGCGATCTCGGCAGGGCCCAGTGGCGAAAGAGCCATTACAGCAGCCCGCAGGGGAACTGCGTCGAGATCGCCGCTCTTCCCGGCGGCCGGGTAGCGGTGCGGGACTCACGCCACCCATCCGGGCCCGCTTTGATCTTCGGCCGGACGGCGTGGCTAAGGTTCATCCGCACCGTCAAGGCACATGCCACGCCGGTCTCATTGAATGCTGGCACGCGCGCGCAATGACCGGGCAGGGCATCGGCGAGCCTGGCCAGGGCACGCTGGCAAGGGACGTGAGTCCCCGTGCTTCCCCGGTTGCTCGACGCGGTGTTTCAGGCGGGCTGGTCGAATTCGCCGTTACGGGCTCCGTCGAGGAAGCAGTCCCATTCGTGCCGGGTGAAGACAAAGGGTGCCGTACCGGGGTGCTTGGAGTCGCGGAGCGCGACGCGGCCGTCATCAAGGTGGGCGATTTCGACGCAGCCCTGGTTGGTGCTGCTGGCTTTGGCCTTTACCCAGCGGGCGCAGGCAAGGGCGGGTGCTGGCGGCGTCATCCCGCGCCTCCCTTCGTTGATCAAATCTGGTTCCCTACCGCGGTGATCAGCTGACGTGACTCGTCCGGGGACAGTGCCTGGGCGCGCAACTGGTCGAACATGTCGGCCCAGTAACGCACCTGGCGGTCTTTCTCCAGGTAGATGTTCCCGGCCGGAGTCTCCACGTAGACCACGCCAGGGTCCACCACTTCGGGACCGCCGCCGGGAAATTCCAGGATGGTAAACGGGCCAGCCAGCCCCGCATGGCCGCCCTGGGCGAAGGGCAGCACCTGCACGGTCACGTTCGGCAGTCCGCTCGCCTCGGCCAGGCGGCCAAGCTGGGCACGCATGATCTTGGACCCGCCGACCGGCCGGCGCAGGGCAGCCTCATCCACGATGGCCCACAGCTCCAGCGGCTCACCGGGGCGTTCGAGCACCTCCTGGCGCTTCATCCGCAGCTCGGTCAGCCGGTCGATGTGGCCTTCACTGGCCTTGCGGTCCCCGGCCCGCAGCGCGGCACGAGCGTAGTCGGCTGTCTGGAGCAGTCCGTGAATCACGCGACCCTCAAAGGCGCGCAGCGTGGCAGCCTCAGCCTCCAGGCCGACGTAAGTGCCGAAGCCGGTGGGCAGCACGTCACCGTACTGATCCCACCAGTCCTTGCGCTGCCCTTGGCGGGCCATATCGATGAGCACCGCGCGCTGAGCCGGGTCGGTGACCTTGTACATGTCCAGCATCGCGGCCGCGTAGGTGGACCGGCAGGGCGCCTTGCCGGTCTCGATCCGGCTCAGCGTGGACAGCGCAAGATCCAGCTGCCCGGCAACCTGATCCAGTTTCATCCCGGCGTTCTCGCGCAGCCGCCGCAGCTCGAATCCGAGCCGCCGCCGCCGCACCGTCCGGCCAGCAGGAGCTGGCAAACAGCCCACCTCCTCCCACGTCCTCGTTAGCGGGAATCCCGGCCACGGGCTCCAGGGCGGCGCCACTGGTGCTGCGAGCCGACCGCACGGGAACGATACCCCGTTCCGCCTGCTCACGATATCCCGTCTGAAATCCCGTATCAAAATATCCTCAACGCACTTGCGCAGACGGGATTGCGCCGACATCATCGGTGGTGACCGTTCGTGGCCACGACACCACTCGGCGCCCACCGCCAGCCCTACCGGAGAAAGGGGAAAGCCGTGACCACAGCCGTCGTGCGCGCCGCAACCACGCGGGCATCCGCAGCGCCCCCGTCCCCGGTCGGCCCCTCCGGCTTTGACATGCCCGGCACACGGCTGCCAGCCGGTGCCCGGGGGTGACAGCCGACCATGACCTCACCGGCCGCGAGCGCCGCTCCCCGCGCCCCCGGACTCGCCTGGCGGCAGGTATTCCCCGGCGAAGAGGCACAGATCCGCGAGCTACGCCGCTGGCTGGCCGGGTTACTGCCTGAATGCGCCAACCGCGAAGACGTGGTCACGGTGGCAACCGAGCTGGCCACGAACGCCGTCCGTCACACCGCCAGCGGCCGTGGCGGCTGGTTCGCGGCCGAGATCACCTGGTATCCAGCTGCCGTGCGGGTGGTGGTCGCCGACCAAGGCGCATCCACCGGGCCGCACCTGATCCACGACCCGATGAGCGAGTCGGGCCGCGGCCTGCTGGTGGTCAGCGAACTGGCGGCGCGCACCGGGGTCGCTGGAAACGAGCGGGGCCGCTGGGTGTGGGCTGAGCTGCCATGGACCGGCGATGGCGCGAGGGTGCCAGCCGGGTCCCCGGCGGCTGTGAAGGATCGATCCGCGATGGCCGGGACCTGCTGGCCAGCCGTCACGGCGGGGCGCTCCCCTTATTCGGCCACGCCACCATGCAGTGGCGGGCACTGGCCTGGCACCCTGGCTCACAACAGCTGAGTGCAGCTCTCCCGCAACAACCACGTGCAGCTCTCCCGCAACAACCAGGAGCGCGCTCTACGGTAGCGACAAGGGCTCGCCGCCGTGGCGATGCCGCTGACGGACATGCCTGCCCCGCCCGCCGATCGCAGAGCGTGGCGGGCGTGTACCGCCAGACGCGCGAGCAGCCGCCGATCTCAGTGAGGGACCCGGGGGGGACCATGACGGATATCGCAGCCCTGCCCAAGGTCGAGCTTCATGTCCACATCGAGGGGACGCTGGAGCCCGGGCTCATCTTCGAACTGGCCGCCAGGAACAGCCTGGACCTGCCGTACACGTCACTGGCCGACCTGCGCGCCCGCTACGCCTTTGACGACCTGCAGAGCTTCCTCGACCTCTACTACGCGAACATGGCGGTGCTGCGGACCGCCGCTGACTTCGCCGAGCTGATGCTGGCCTATCTGCGGCGGGCAGCGGCCGGCGGCGTGCGGCACGCCGAGATCTTCTTCGACCCCCAGGCGCACCTGAGCCGCGGCGTATCGCTCACCGAGGTCGTCGCCGGCCTGGCCGAGGGCTGTCGCCTCGGTGACGCCGAGACCGGCACCACGAGCGCCCTGATCGCCTGTTTCCTGCGAGACCGCAGCGGCGAGGAAGCGCTTGACGTGCTGGCGCAGCTGGTCGCCGCGAAGGCGCCCATCATCGGGATCGGCCTCGACTCGACCGAGGTCGGCAACCCCGCCTCGAAGTTCACCGCCGTCTACGCCCGCGCCAAGGAGCTCGGCCTGCACCGGGTCGCGCACGCCGGCGAGGAAGGCGGCCCCGAGTACGTCAGCGACGCCCTGGACCTGCTCGGGGTCGAGCGGGTCGACCACGGCGTGCGGTCCGTCCAGGATCCCGTCCTCGTGCGGCGCCTGGCGACCGAGCGGATACCGCTCACCGTCTGCCCGTTCTCCAACGTGCGTCTCAAGGGGGTCTCCTCGCTCGCCGACCACGCGCTGCCACAGCTGATCGCTGCCGGGGTCATGACCACGATCAACTCCGACGACCCGGCCTACTTCGGCGGGTACGCCGAGGACAACTACGCGGCCGTCGCCGCGCAGTTCGCTTTCAGCGCCGCCGGCCTGGCCCAGCTGGCCCGCAACTCGGTCGAGGCCAGCTTCCTGCCGCCGGACCGAAAGGCCGCCCTCGACCGGGACATCGGCACCTGGCTGCGCCTGCAAAGCCCGTGACCCGTCCGCACCGGGACAAGGGCACGATGCGTGCGGGAACAACATCTGCGGCGGCGGTAGTTCCGAGTTGATCGCTCCTGCTGCGCCTGGGACGGCGGCTCAGCCGCCCGGTGGTTGCACTGCGCCGAAGGCGCGCTGCACGTTCATCGTGTCGGCCACGGTGGCGAGTTCGGTGACCCGGCCCCAACGGATCACCGTCCGCTGCGCGAGCCTGGTGCGCATGGGTTCGCGGCCCGGTAGCGGCAGGTTCTCGGCCAGCCAGGTAATAGCGACGACCCGCCACGGCCAGCCCCGGACGGCGACATCCCCGACCTCGAAGCCAGAACCGGGGAACGCCTCATGCAGCCGGGCAATAAAGGCCACGACCTCAGCCCGGCCGCGGTAGACCCCGGCCAGCGGGTGGTCCTGGCCGTGGAACTCATACCGCACCCGCACGGACAGCATGCGGGCAAGGAATCGCAAGTCCCCGGCGTTCACCCGGCGGTAGGTGAGGCGCAGCAGTGCCCCGGCGAGGGCGTGCCAGCCGGTCACGGCCGCGGCGCCGAGAACCGTGCTGCCCGCGGCGGCGATCAGCGCGCCGGTCACCGGCTCTCCCGGCGGCCTACCCTAGGCATGTGCCGAAGATCTCCGCGGCGACCACGGCCGAGCACCGCGAGCTGCAGCGGGCCGCGCTGGTCCGGGCGGCCCGGGAGCTGCTGGAGACCGGCGGGTATGAGGCGCTGAGCTTCCAGGCCGTCGCGGCGCGGGCCGGCCTGGCACGCCCGAGCGTCTACTGGTACTTCAAGTCCCGGGATGATCTGGTTGTCGCGGTCTGCGAGGAGGGCTTGCCCCGGTGGCTGGAGCGGATCAGCCGCGCCATGGCCCGGGCCCGCACCCCTCGGGCGCAGGTCGTCGCGTTTGTCCGGGCCCAGCTCGAGGCGGCGGGCGAGGGCGAGCACCGGATCGCGCAGCTGGTCGTGCACGCCTCGCTGTCGCCGGAGGCCAGGACGCAGATCCAGGCGATTCACGAACGTCTCGCGCCGAACGTCACTGACGCGCTGGCCAGCCTCGGCCATCCGCACCCGGGGCTCGCGGCCGGCCTGGTGCAAGGCGTGGTCAGTGCCGGGGTCGCCCGTGTCAACGCCGGGGAACCCGCCGGGCGAGTCATCCGGGCCGCCACCGACCTGATCATGCGGGGTGTCTCGCCGACCGGATGTGAGGCCGGCGCGGCGGTCGGCCAGCGGCGGCGGGCCTAGCCCGCCCCCTCCGCCCGCACTGGCGCGCAGCGTTCGCAACATGCCGCCGACTCCTCTCGTTGTCAACAAGTTGTCGGCATGATATCAACCTTATGTTGATAAGGCACCGCCAGCTGCGTGCATCGCCCGGCTGCCAGTGAGCTCCCCCGCGGCAGTCAATGCTTGAATCCCCGATGTAGAACATGTTCTACTCGATGCGCGATGAACGTCACCGTTCCGGACGTGTTCGCGCCCGCGCAGCTGGGTCCGCTGCAGCTGCGCAACCGGGTCGTCAGGGCCGCTACCTTCGAGGGCCGGACCCCGCATGCCCTGGTCACCGACGACCTGATCGACTACCACGTGCGGCCCGCCCGCGGCGGGGTCGGCATGACCACGGTGGCCTACTGCGCGGTATCCCCCGAGGGCCGCACCGATCGCCACCAGCTCTGGATGCGCCCCGAAGCGCTGCCAGGGCTGCGCAAGCTCACCGACGCGGTGCACGCCGAGGGAGCCGCGGTCTGCGCCCAGCTCGGCCATGCGGGACCGGTCGCCAACGCCGGCTCAAACCGGCTGCCCGCACTGGCCCCCGCCCGCCAGTTCAGCCCGCTCGGCTTCCGGATGACGAAGTCTGCCAGTGCCGCCGACCTTGACCGGATCACCCGGGCACATGCCGCAGCCGCGCTGACCGCACGGGAAGCCGGGTTCGACGCGGTGGAGCTCCACCTCGGCCACAACTACCTGGCCAGCGCGTTCCTGAGCCCCCGGCTCAACAAGCGCGCCGACGAGTACGGCGGCAGCCTGGCCAACCGGGCCCGGCTGGCCCGCGACATCGCCCGTGCGGTGCGCGACGCGGTCGGCGGCCGGCTCGCCATCACCGCCAAGCTGAACATGGACGACGGAGTCCCCGGGGGATTCTGGCTGGACGAGAGCATCCAGGTCGCGCGATGGCTGGAAGCCGACGGCAGCGTGGACGCACTCGAGCTCACCGCCGGCAGCTCACTGCTCAATCCGATGTACCTGTTCACCGGGGACGCTCCGGTCCGGGAGTTCGCTGCCGCCTTCCCGCAACCGCTTCGGACCGGCCTGCGGCTCGCCGGCAGCCGGTTCCTGCGCAGCTATCCCTTTCACGAGGCCTACCTGCTCGACCGCGCCCGCCAGTTCCGGGCCGCGCTGACGCTGCCGCTCATCCTGCTGGGCGGGATCACCCGCAAGGAGACCATGGACCTGGCCATGGCGGAGGGGTTCGCGTTCGTGGCCATGGCCAGGGCGCTGCTGCGCGAGCCCGATCTGATCCAGCGGATGCAGGCCGATCCCGGGGCAAGATCTCTGTGCATCCACTGCAACAAATGCATGCCGACCATCTACCGCGGCACCCACTGCGTACTGGCGGAGCCAGCGATTCCCCCGGTGGCTAGAAGGCTAAGCCCCGATTGCCGTCCCCCGCGGCTGGCGGCTGACCGGCTAATCTGACGGCGGTGAGCGTTGAGCTGGCCCTGCTGTCGCGGGTTAGTTATGGCGGCCGTGAGATCGTCGGCTCCCGGCTGCAGGGCCTGCTTGCGCTCTTGGCCGAGGATCCGCACCTGGGATGCAGTGCCTCCCGGCTGGTGGGCCAGCTGTGGCCGGACGAGCAACCCGAGCACCCCGCCAAGGCCCTCCAGGTCCTTGTGTCGCGGGCCCGGGCCCGGCTCGGCCCCGGGGTCATCGTCAGCACGCCGGGCGGATACCGCCTCTCGCTGCGCGACGACCAGATCGATGCCTCCGCGGTCCTGCTCAGCGCGTCCGAGAGCGAGAAGCGCTCCCGGGCCGGCGACCACCTCGCGGCGCTCGGGCATGCCGAGGCCGGACTCGCGCTGTGCGAGGGCGCGTCAGGCTGGGACTGGCGGGACACCGGCCCGCTGTCCGCGCTGCGGGCGGCGCGGGTGCCTGCCTACCGGTCGCTGCTGCGGGCCCGGGCACTGGCGCTGTCGCGCCTGGGGCGGCGGGCCGAGGCGATTGCGCCGCTCGGCGAGCTGATCCTGCGGTCTCCCCGGGACGAGGAGGTCCTGGCCGAACTGCTGCGGTGCGAGGCGGCGACCACGGGGCCCGCGGCGGCGCTCGCCCGGTACGCCGATTACCAGCGGCGGCTGCGCGACGAGCTCGGCAGCGACCCGGGCCCGGCGCTGCAGGGCGTTTACCAGGAGCTGCTGCAGGCCGACGCGCCCGTCATCCGCCGCGGTGTCCGGCAGGAACCCAACCCGCTGCTCGGCCGGGACGACGACATCGCCGCCGTGGCCGGCCTGCTGCGCACGTCCCGGGTCACGTCGATCGTGGGACCCGGCGGCCTGGGCAAGACCCGTCTCGCGCACGCGGTCAGCAGCCGGGCGGAGCAGCGTGTCGTGCACGTCGTCGAGCTCGCGGGAGTCCCAGCAGGCGGCGACGTCGCGGCCGAGGTCGCGGGCGCCCTCGGCGTCGGCGAGGACGGCGGCACCCCGTTCGGCCGCCGCAGTGCCCCGGCGGGCGCCCCCGCCGGGATCGTGGCCGCGCTGAATCCCGGCCCCGCGCTGCTGGTGCTGGACAACTGCGAGCACGTCGTAACCGGCGCCGCCGACCTGGTGCATGCCCTGGTGTCGCTGAGCAAGGACCTGCGCGTGCTCACCACCAGCCGCGCGCCGCTCGGCCTGTCGTCGGAATCGGTCTACCTGCTCCCCGAGCTGGACCCGGCCACAACGGCCGAGCTGTTCGAGCAGCGGGCACGGGCGGCGCGCCCCGATGCCGACCTGCCCGTGGCGGCCGTGCGGGAGCTGTGCGGCCACCTGGACGGGCTGCCGCTCGCCGTGGAACTGGCCGCCGCGCGGGTCCGGGTCATGTCAGTGGCCGAGATCGCCCGCCGCCTCGAGGATAGGTTCGGCGTGCTGCGAGGCGGCGCAAGGGACGCGCCGCAGCGGCACCGCACGCTGCACGCCGTCATCGACTGGAGCTGGAATCTCCTCGACCCGGACGGGCAGGCGGCCATGCGCGCGCTGTCGGTGTTTCCCGGTGGGTTCACCGCCGGCGCCGCCCGGCACATGCTGGGCGACGGCGCCCTGCCAGCCCTGGCGCAGCTCGCCGATCAGTCGCTGCTCAAGGTCACCGACACCGAGTCGGGTGCCCGCTACCGGATGCTGGAGGCAGTCCGGGAGTTCGCCCCGGCGCACCGGCAGGACGCCGGCGAGACCGGCCGCGTGATCGCCCGTTTCCTCGCCTGGGCCCGTGATTTCGGCGCGGCACACCACGACCTGGCGTTCACCGGCGACGACCTCCCGGCCTTCAGGCTGGTCCGGGCCGAGCAGGACAACCTGCTGCTGGCGCTGCGGCACGGGCTCGACCGCAAGGACGCCGGCACGGTCGCCGCTGTGTCGGCCGCGCTAGGCGGGCTATGGCTGGTCGAGTCGAGTTTTGCCCGGCTGGCCGCCCTGGCCAGGGACACGATCAGGATCCTGCCGCCGTTCCGGCCGGAAACCGCCCTGGTCGAGGCGAGCCGGGCCAGCCTGGTGCTCGGGGCGGTGAGCGGGATCCTGCTGCGGGGGCCTGGCCCGGCGCGGTTCCTGGCGGGCCTGCGGCGGCTGCCGTCCGCTCCGCCTGACACCTTCGCCCGGGCCGCCCAGGCCGTGCTGGGCGCGCTGGGCGGCTCACCCGAGGCGGACGTCGCGACCCTGCAGGAGCTGGGCGACAGTGACCAGCCGCTGGTCGCGGGCCTGGCCAACGTGGTCGCGAGCTACGCCTGGGAAGGGGCGCGCGACCTGGACGGCGCGTTGGCGGCGGCGCGGCGGGCGCTCGCCGCATTCGAGCGCCGGGGCGGCGCCTGGCTCCGGGCCGCCGCCCATTCCCGGATCGGCGAACTGTGCCTCCAGGTTGACGAGCCCGGGTCCGCCGACGAGGCGCTGACCCACCTGGGCGCGGCGCTGTCGGTGGCCGAGGACTTCGAGGCGTGGTCGAACGCGAAGCGGATCCGCGCGGTCATCGTGCTGGCCAACCTGCAGCGCGGCGCGCCCGATGAGGCGGAGCGCGAGCTGAAGCTGACGACGCAGGCCGGCTGGGACGCGGGCGATCTGTCGATGTTCGATACCGCGGTGCGCGCGGAGGTGGCGCTCGGCCGCGGTGACGTCGACGACGGTCTCCGCCTGTGGCGCGCGGCAGCGGCGGCGCTGCGGGACCCGCGGCGCGAGGGAGCCGGCGGCGAGCTGTCCCGGCTGGAGCCCTGGGCGCAGCAGGCTCAGGCGATCGCCGTGGTCGCCCACGCGCAGCACGGCCGGCTCGGCCTGGTCGCGGAGATCGCCGATGCGCTGCCCGCCGCGCTGGCGGCGCTGACCGCGGACCCAGGGCCGTCTTCCGGTACGCCCGCCGACTCCCAGCCCGGCCTTTCCGTCTGGGGCCTGCTGCTGCTGGCCCTGGCCATGACCGACCTCGACCGGGCGCAGCGCGCCGGGGACGAGGGTGCCGCGAGTTCGGGGGCGCGGATGATCGCGCTGGCCGAGCGGTTCGGCCTCGGGTACGGGCTCCCGACCATGTCCGTCGCACGCGCCAGGCGGGCCGCGCAGCACGCCGACGGGCCTGGGTACGACGACGCCGTGTCGTCGTACGCAGGGCTCGATCCGGAAGCCCTGCGCGCCGCCGTCCGCGGCGCGCTGCAGGCGCGAACCCATATCAGCGGTTGAGGTCCCGGCGGAACAGTGCCCGCGCCCACAGGTACCCGACCAGGGCGAGGCCGGCGCACCAGGCGACGGCGACGAGCGCGGTGCCGCCGTCCGGCGTGCCCGTCAGCAGGCCGCGGAGGGTGTCGATGACGGGTGTGAACGGCTGGTGTGCCGCGAACCAGCGCACTGGTCCCGACATCTGGCCCGGCGGCACGAACGCGCTGCTCACGAACGGCAGGAGCTGAATGATCAGGAGGAAGCCGGTCGTGCCCTCCGCCACCTTGGCCGCCAGGCCGACCGCGACGGCCAGCCAGGTCAGGGCAAGCACGAGCAGGGCGGTGACGCCGGCTGCCGCCAGCCACCGGCCTGCGTCACCGGTCGGCCGGAACCCCAGCCCGATCCCGACTGCGATGACCAGGGCCACGCTGATCAGGGTGCGGACCAGGGCGCTGACGACGTGCCCGGTCAGCACCGAGGCAGGTGAGATGGCCATGGTGCGGAACCTGCCGATGATGCCCTCGGTGGAGTCCCGGTTGAGGGCCAGAGCGGTTCCTGAGCTCCCGTACGCGACGGTCATCACGATGATCCCAGGCATGACGTAGTCGATGTAAGAGATGTGCGAGCCGGCCCCCAGGCCCGCCTTGAGCGCGCCGAAGACACCGACGAATAGCAGCAGCAACAGCACGGGCACGCCCACCGACGTGACCAGCGTCGCCGGATAGCGCAGCACCTGCCGGAAACTGCGCCGGGTCATCGTCGCCGAGTCCCGGACGGCAAAGGCCAGGGTCGTCATCGTGCGTTCTCCTTTTCAGTCGTGGTTTGTGCCGCGTCTGCGGTCGTGGTTGGTGCCGAGGGGCGGCCGGTGAGGGCGAAGAACACGTCGTCGAGATCGGGCGTGTGCACCGACACCTGCTCGACCTCATCCGCGGTGTCGCCGAGCCGGTTCAGCAGCTCCCGCACCGCGGTCGCGCCGCCGTCGCTGGGAACCTCCAGCGTCAGCGTGTCCTCGTGCCTGAACCCGCCGCCGAGTGCCCGCTCGGCCACGTCCAGGCCGGTGAGGCCGGCGAACCGCAGCCGGACGTGGGCGCCGGGAATGCTCCGCTTGAGCTCCTCCGGGCTGCCAGCGGCAACCACCTTGCCGTGGTCGAGAACGGCGATCCGATCAGCCAGTGCGTCCGCCTCATCCAGCTGCTGGGTGGTCAGGAAGATCGTGACGCCGCCGGCCACGAGCTCGCGGACGGTCTGCCACATCATGCGGCGGCTGCGCGGGTCGAGCCCGGTGGTGGGCTCGTCGAGGAAGATGATCCGCGGGTCGCCGGCCAGGGTCATCGCCAGATCAAGCCGCCGCCGCATACCGCCGGAGTAGGTCGCCGCGGTCTTCTTCGCCGCGCCGGCCAGGTCGAACTTCTCCAGCAGCTCAGCGGCGCGCCGCCGCCCTTCGGCCCGGCCCAGGTGGTGCAGGGCCGTCATCAGCAGCAGGTTCTCCTCGCCGGTGAGCAGGCTGTCGACCGCCGAGAACTGGCCCGTGACCCCGATCAGGCCCCGTACCGCCGCCGGGTCCCTGGCCACGTCATGGCCTGCGACCCGCACCTCGCCGCCGTCCGCGCGGACCAGCGTGGACATGATCTGCACGGTGGTGGTCTTGCCGGCGCCGTTGGGACCCAGCAGCGAGAACGTTGTTCCGGCGCCGACCTCCAGGTCGATGCCGTCGAGGACGGCCTTGCGGCCGAATGACTTGCGCAGCCCGGAGGCTGCGATCACGCTGGTCATGCTTATCCTTCCGCCGTTACCGCGGCCTGGACGGCCGCGGGCACCTCGAGAGTGCAGGCAGCGGGATTCACGGCGGTTTCACGGCGGTTTCATGCGGCGGCCCTGGTGCTCAGCGACCGGTACCCGCCCTTGATGATCTTCCAGGCTGCGTCCTGGTGCGGCAGCGAGAAGACGGCGGGCCGGGCCACCTCGAAGGCCGGGCCGGCGGTCCGGCCCGGATGAGACCGGATGAGACGCGCCCGCCGGCAAGGCGGTCAATCGCTGGGCATGCCGGCGGGGGTCAGGCCCTCATCCGGGCCGCGCCTGAGCGAGAACTGCGCGTCGCGGACAGCCGGGCAGGTCAGTGGGCGGCGAGGACCTTCCTCTTCTCCTGCTCGAACTCATCCGGGGAGATGACACCGTGCTGCCGCAGGTCGGCCAGCTTGGCGAGCTGGTCAGCGGAGCTGGGCGAGCCTGCCGCCTCCTGGACGTAACTGCGGAAGGCCTGTTCTTGCTGGCTGGCCTGCTCGGCGGAGCGCTCGTGCATCGACCGGCCCCGCACGATCAGGTAGGCAAGGATCCCGATCAGCGGCAGGAAGAGCACGAATATCGTCCAGCCTGCCTTCCCCCAGCCGGACAGGTCGCGGCTGCGGAACACATCCATCAGGATGACGAACAGGAGCCAGAACCAGACCACGAACGCGAAGATCTCGAATATCGTCCAGAACGCATCGAGCACCGGATAGCTGGTCGAGGCCGCGAGCGGCATAGTTGCCTCCTTGGCTCAGGCCGCGCCGCGATCGTCGGCGGCGCGGACCTCAGTATCAGTAGTCATGTACTGGCAGGGGCGCGGGAGGGCGCCACCCGCCAGGGGTGATTCAGCCGATCTGGCCGGCCCACGCGGCAGCGCCGGTCCGGCGGACCGCCTGGCGGCGCAGGTGGCGGCCTGGCTCCGGCGTCGCCGACCGTAGGCTGCTAAGCCGGGGGCACGGCCCGTTCCCCCGCTGATAAGGCCCTGGGGGCGGCATGGACGGCAGGATCCTTCGAACGGGGAGTCCGCTGCTGGCCGGTCGCGCCCGCCCCTGGGCTGGTGCGGTGCTGGCGTGCTGCGCGGTGCTGGTCGCTGTGCTCGGCGTGCTGGTCGCGCACCAGGCCACGGCTGGCTGGTTCGACCGGGCGGTGGATTCCCCGGTCATCGCCTGGGCCGGCGGCCACCGGGGGCTGGCGCTGGGGGTTGCCTACGCGGGCACGCTGATCCCGGCCGGCCTGGTGACCGCTGTCATCGTGGCCGGCTGCCTGCTGGCCGGCCGGCTGACCGGCGCCGTGCTGGCCGTGGCGGCCGTCCCGGTCGCGGCCGGGCTCGTCGAGGGCCTGCTCAAGCCGCTCATCCACCGGACCTACCGGGGTGACCTGGTCTATCCGAGCGGGCACACGACGGCCGTGTTCGCGCTTGCCACGGTGCTCACGGTGCTGCTGCTCATCCCGCCGGCCAGGGAATCGGCGCCGCGGGCACTGCGGGTGCTGCGGGTGCTGATACCGGCCGCGGCCGCCGTGCTTGCCTGCCTGGTCGCTGTCGCCGTCACCGGCCTGCGGTGGCACTACTTCACCGACACCGTGGCCGGGGCCGCCGTCGGGATAGCAACGGTGCTGGCCCTCGCGCTGATCCTGGACCTGCCGGCCGTCAGGCGGCTGCTCGGCGCGGCTGGCGGCCGCCCGGCGACTGGCCGGCAGCGCCCAGCGCAGAGCCCCGGGCAGCGCAGCGCGGCCCGGCACTAGGACCGCGGGCGCGGCTGGCGGCCCGGCCGGCCGGATCGATCCGGGCCGATACCGGGCAGGCAATTTACTGACTCTCCTGGCCGGCCTGCCCTAAAGGGGAGGAAACAAGTAATATCGGTCGCCGATATTCCTCCGCAGCCCGGATCTGGTGCCAGGCTGAGCTCACCGGCCTGAGAAGGCGAGTTGGTGCGATCGCAGGTGGCCGGGTGGCCGGTGCTGGCAGGTCAGATTCCCCCGGGGGCTGACCCTTACGTACCGCGCCGGGAGACCGGCCTCACCCCGGGCAGCCTGCCCGTGGGCGGGACCACGGTGCTGGCCGACGCGGAAGAACCGGCGCCGGGCTCCGGGGACCTCCGCGGGACCGGCAAGACCACCCTGGCCGCCGCCCTGGCCCGGGCGTACCACCAGGAGCAGGCCGCTCAGCTGGTGCTCTGGATCACCGCCAGTGGCCGGGACGCCGTGCTGACCGGCTACGCGGCGGCCATCAGGGAGCTGGACCCGGCACTGGACCGGGGCGGGGACCCGGAGCGGGCGGCGGGGCGCTTCCTGGAGTGGGTGGCGAGCGCCGAGGTGCCCTGGCTGGTCGTGCTCGACGATCTGGCCGATCCGGCGGTGGCCGAAGGCCTGTGGCCGGCCGGGCCCGCTGGCCGGGTGCTGGTCACCACCGGACAGCCGGACGCGGCCGCGGCGGCGCCAGGCCCGCGGCTGGCGCGGATCGGGGCCTTCAGCCACCGGGAGGCGCTGACGTACCTGACCACGCGCCTGCAAGACGACCCGGACCAGCGGGCGGGCGCGGTCGAGCTCGCCACCGAGCTGCGGTTCTTTCCCGTCCCGCTGCGCCACGCCGGTGCCTTCATCGCCGCTTCCGGGCTCGACTGCCGTGATTACCGGGCCCGGTTCACCGAGCGCAGGCAGTCGTTCACGACGGCGTTTCCCGGCGACTTCGCCCTGACGGCGGCGGCCGCGTGGTCGCTGTCGTGCGAGCTGGCCGACCGGCTGTCGCCGGGCGGGGTCGCGTGGCAGGCGCTGGCGCTGATCTCGGTGCTCTCCCCGCACGGCATCCCGGGCGCGGTCCTCACCACCCCCGCCGCCCGGGCATTTCTCGGCGGGAC
>JAIRTY010000292.1 GCA_031254715.1 Nocardiopsaceae bacterium
CTGGGGGAGCGTGCACTCCGCTTCCCCCTACGGCGGCTACAAGCTGAGCGGCCACGGCCGGGAGATGGGCTTCGCGATCATGGACGCCCTCACCCAGGAGAAGTCAGTCTGGGTCAGCCTCCGCTGAGCTACCCCGTGGTAGGTTCGCCGTATCTGGCGAAAGGCTCAGCGAGAGGGAAAAGATGGTCAATTTCGCTGGCCGGCCTCTGCGGGCGATCCATTCCAGCTGGCATTCGGTCAATCTTGCCACGCTGATAGTGCGCGCCGCGTTAGGCGTCGGCTTCGTCGCTCATGGCGGTCAGAAACTGTTCGGCTGGTTCGGTGGCACCGGCATCGCCGGCACGACAGCCTTCTTCAAGGGCGTGGGCATCCCGTCCCCCCACGTCTTCTCTTACGTGGCCGGAATCGCCGAGTTCTTCGGCGGTATCGCGATCGCCCTGGGCTTCCTGACCATCGTGATGGCCATCGGCCTGATCGTGGAAATGCTCATCGCGATCACGGCCGTGAGCTACGCCGCTGGCTTCTTCGTCACGGCGCAGAAGATCGGGTGGGAGCTGAACGTCTACCTGATCGGCTTGCTCGGGGCGATGCTGGTCATGGGCCCGGGCGCGTGGAGCGTCGATGCGGCGCTCGGCCTCACGCGCCGGCGCCGGCCAGTGGCGACGGCTGCAGCGACGGCTGCGCCGGCCGGCGAGGGCGGGCAGGCGGAGTCCCCGGCCTGAGACCCGGGGCCGGGTGCGCGGTGGGGCGACCGCACCGCGCACCCGTTCCTGGCGCCTGCCGTCAGGAGACGGCGACCCAGGTGTTCTTGCCGACCCAGGCGTGCATGTAGTGCCAGCCGAGCCAGGTGTGGTTGACGTTCTTCACGCCCGCGTACACACCGCCGTGGCTGGTCTCCACGCCCACCCAGTAGAAGATCGGGTGGCTGCCGAAGTCGGCGTTGACCTGCGTGATGCTCAGGGTCTGGCCGGCGTGGGAACCGGTGAACATCTGCACAGAGCCGTCGGTCAGGTTGATCGCCCCGTAGCTGAAGTCCACCGGGTTGGACAGGTGGTGGTTGCCGGTCTCGAAGGCCTCGGAGCCGTCACCGACCCACAGGTTGGCCACCAGCGGGCCGTAGCCGCGGATCATGATGCCGTTGTAGGCGGACGCGTGCTGGTGCAGGTTGACGACGATGCCGGCGTCCCCGTAAGGGCTGGCCGCCGAGGGCCGGAGGGTCTTGTGGCCGGGCCAGTTCCGCAGCGCCCAGTTGAAGCCGTTGTCGGCTTCGTAGCGGACGGTGGGGACCCCGCTGGCAACGGTGGCGGTGCCGGCGCTGGCCGGGATGACCGTGCCGAGGACGGCGACTGCCGCGAGCGCGCCGGCCGCGGCGGTGGTGACCAGGGCGGAGCGGCGGCGGATGAGTTTGACCATATGTGGCTTCCTTCTCGGGTACGGATGGTCCGGATTGCTGACGCCAGGCCAGTGACAGCGGGTTACTGAAGTAAGCCGGCTATGGCGACGTAGCTAGGGTCATAGTTGGGCAAATACGGACGACCTGGCTTGCGGAGGGTTACTTCCCGTCAAGGGCCTTGGCGGGAGAGCCCGGGCGGTGGCCCCTCCCGCCCGTAACCCCCGCTCCGGCGCCGATGAGTCCCGGCGCTGTCAGACGTCCGGAGTAGCGTGAGCAATCTCGGGAGGGAGTGGTATGGCCGGAGTACGGGTACTGGTGGGCACCAGCAAGGGCGCGTTCATTCTCACGGCGGACGCCGGGCGCAAGAAATGGGAGGTCAGCGGGCCTCACTTCGGCGGGTGGGAGGTGTATCACCTCACCGGCTCACCGGCTGACCCGGACCGGCTGTACGCATCGCAGTCGACCGGCTGGTTCGGGCAGCTGATCCAGCGCTCCGACGACGGCGGCGCGAGCTGGGCGCCGGCCGGGAACGACTTCAATTACCAGGGCGAGGCTGGCACTCACCTGTGGTACGACGGGACGCCGCGGCCGTTCGAGTTCAAGCGGGTCTGGCACCTGGAGCCGTCGGCCGCCGACCCGGACGTGGTCTACGCCGGGGCCGAGGACGCCGCCCTGTTCCGGTCCGCCGACGGCGGGGGGAGCTGGGAGGAACTGCCGGCGCTGCGCCAGCACGCGTCGGCGCCAGGCTGGCAGCCCGGCGCGGGCGGCATGTGCCTGCACACGATCATGCTGGACCCGGGCGACCCGGGCCGGATCTTCACCGCCATCTCGGCCGCTGGCGCGTTCCGCAGCGACGACGGCGGCACGTCCTGGCGGCCCATCAACCGGGGGCTGCATTCCGAGGGCATCCCGGACGAGGACGCTGAGGTGGGGCACTGCGTGCACCGGCTGGCCAGGCACCAGGCCCGGCCGGACGTGCTGTTCATGCAGAAGCACTGGGACGTCATGCGCAGCGACAACGCCGGTGACTCCTGGCAGGAGGTCAGCGGGGACCTGCCGACCGACTTCGGGTTCACGATCGGCGTGCACGCGCACGAGCCGGATACCGTGTTCGTGGTCCCGATCACCAGCGACTCGCTGCACTACCCGCCGGACGGCAAGCTGCGCGTCTACCGCAGCCGGAGCGGCGGGAACGAGTGGGAGCCGCTCGCCGACGGCCTGCCGCAGCGGGACTGCTACGTGAACGTGCTGCGGGATGCGATGGCGATCGACTCGCTCGATGAGTGCGGCGTCTACTTCGGCACCACCGGCGGTCAGGTCTACGCGTCCGCCGACGCCGGCGACAGCTGGGCCCCGATCGTGCACGACCTCCCCCGGGTGCTGTCGGTCGAGGTCCAGACGCTGCCATGATCAGGGTCACGCTGCCCGCGCACCTGCGGACGCTCGCGCAGGTGGACGGCGAGGTACAGCTCCAGGTCGCGGGCCAGGTCACCCAGCGCGCTGTGCTCGACGCGCTGGAGGAGCGCTACCCCATGCTCCGCGGGACGATCCGGGACCGGGCCCGCGGGCGGCGCCGGGCCTTCATCCGGTTCTTCGCCTGCGAGGAGGACCTGTCCAACGAGCAGCCGGACGCACCGCTGCCGGAGGCGGTCGCCGCGGGTAGCGAGCCCTTCATGGTCGTGGGCGCGATGGCCGGCGGCTAGCCCGAGCGCACGCCAACGGCGCCTGGTGCACGTGCCAGGGCTTATTGGCGCGCCCGCGCTTCGTTGGCATGCTCGCGCTTGTTGGTATGCCAGGGCCTGTTGGCATGCCCGCGCTTTGTTGGCATACCTGGAGCAGTTGACGCATGCGCTCGCGGCACCCGCCACGCGTTCCCCGATATCGGACCGAGCCAGTCTGATCACCTCCAGGATGTCTTCGCTGCTTCCCTGACCGCCGTTTGACAGGGAAATGAGAGGGGATTGACAGCGGCGCCGCGCAGAATGGCTGGCTCAGTGGCCCGACGCGCGACACATCATGAAACCGGGCCACGCCATCACCAGATCGAAGGGGAACGATCGCGTATGCCCACATTAAGACGCTTCGCATCGGCCGCCGCCGCGGCCGCCTGCCTGGCCCTGGCGGCTCCCGCCGCGGCATCCGCCGCGCCGGTGGCCACCCAGGCGCCGGCAGCGATAGTGAGCTGCACCTCCGGCGTTATTTTCAGCTGGCCTGCGGCGGGCCGCGTCCAGGCCAACGGCTGGATCCACTGCACCCGGCCACTTCCGGAGATCAACCGGATCGTGGACGCGACCCTCACCCGCAACGGCGTGCCGGTCCAATATGGCCGCTCGGACTGCACCGGGTTCGGCGAGACCTGCACGGCGCATTCCCCTCGGGGGGTTAACGGCCCTGGCATCCAGACCTGGTGCGCCGTTTCCACAGCGCGCTACATCACATACAACTCGACCCATCGCACGTGCTGGCGAGGCTGACGGAGAATCCAATGTTCAAGCACATCAGGGCCGGGCGCCCGGCGCTCATGGCGGCCGCGGCACTGACGGCCGCGCTCGCATTTGCCGTCCCGGCGTCGGCCGCCAGCGCCCAGCCGACCGCATCGGCTGCCAGCTCCCGGCCGGCGGCGGCAGCGGCCGTCGCGTGTCATTCCAACGCGGCCCTGGATCGCGACGAGCACACCGGGGCATTGTTCGCCGTGGGCTGGACCTCGTGCCCGGTCCGATTCGCGGCGGATATGCGCGTCAACCTGTGGTTCGACAACCACCTGGTCGTCGGCCGCACCGTGGCCTGCCGGCTCTTTACGAACTGCAGCACGAGCTCCGGCTCGCGGCTGCCGCTGCGCGGCAGGCACCGTTACTGCGCGCAGTCGGTGTTCTTCATCAGCGGCGGTACGGGGGACATCAGGTGGTCGTGCCGATACCAGTGACCTGACCCGATCACCGTGCAGCGGCCCCGGCCGGGAACAGCCCGGCCCGGGCCGCTCACGATGACCGCGGGCGCGGCCCCGGGCCGGGCGGCTAACTGCCGCTGCAGGGCAGCAGCCCGGCCGCCTGCTTGGCGGCCAGCACGTGCATCACGGCGGAAGTCACGGTGCGCTGGAATCCCTGGCTGGCGCGGGCCCGGGCCAGCACCGCCCGGGCCATGGCGATGGCCGGGCCGGGGTATTTCGACGTGATCAGGTCGCCGCCAGCGGCCAGGAACCTGGTAGCGCGCTGGCCCGGGGCCACCCCCGCCACGGCCACCGCCGCCCCGAGATCGTCGGAGACGATCACCCCGCGGAAGCCGAGCCGCTGCCGCAGCATCCCGCGCATGACCGCCGGCGAGAACACCGCCAGCTGGCCCGGGTCGATCCGGGTGTACCGGGCGAGCGCGACCATCACGAACGGCACCCCGGCCCTGGCAGCGGCCCGGAACGGCCGCAGGTAGGCGTCGTCCCTGGTGGTCACGGTGTCGGTCACCCCGGAGCTGAAGTCGGTGTTACCGGCGACCCGGCCCAGGCCGGGGAAGTGCTTGGCGGTCACCGCCACCCCGGCCTTGGTCATGCCGCGGATGAAGGCGACGCCATGGGCGGCCACGGTGGCCGGGTCCTGGCCGAACTCGCGGTGCAGCACCCCGATCGGCTGGTTCACGTTCTCACTGCCCGCCGGGACGGTGTCCATGACCGGGGCGAAGTTGAGGTTCACCCCGGCCGCCCGCAGCTCGCGGCCCCAGCCCGCGGCCGACCGCCGGAGCGCCGCAGGCGGCATCAGGCCCTGCTCGGTGGCGGCCGGCATCGCCGCGAATCCCGGCCCTTGCAGCGCCTGGACCTCGCCGCCCTCCTGGTTGGCGGCGACGAAGTAGCGCACGCCCGCGGTCGCCCGGGCCGAGGCGAGGTGCTGGGTGGCGCGGGTGACCGACCGGATCCCGGTCACGCCCGCGGTGCTGGTGGTGATGAACTGCACCGAGCCGAAGTGATAGCCGGTGATGGCACGGGCGGTGGCGGCGGAGAGCCGGTCGCGGGGCAGGCCGGCGATGAACAGCTGGCCGACCCGTTGCGCCTCGGTCATCCGGCCGTACACCCGGGCCGCGCAGGATTCCGGAGCCTGCCGGGGGCTGCCGCTGCCCGCACTGCCCGGACTGCCCGCACTGCTGGCCGGGGCGGCGCCGGCGGGGCGGGCATCGCCGGCGGGCGCGGTGCTGCACGCCGCGCACGCGACGGCCAGCGCCAGCGCGCAGCCTGCCAGGCTCCGGCCCGGCCGGACGCGGGAACGGCTCATGGCACCCCTGTATACCCGCTGGCCAGGCCTGGGATGGCCGGTCAGCGCTGGGAGTTACAAGATCCGGCCGCCGACCGCCATCCGGGCGGCCAGCTCGCCGTCGATCTGCCCGGCGGCGTCGGTCAGCTTGGGCAGGAACTGCTTTTCCAGCGTCCGCATGGGCACCCGGGCGGCATGGGCGCTGGCGTTGATGGCGGCGACGACCTTGCCGGAGCTGTCCCTGATCGGCACCGCGATGGAGCGCACCCCCGCCTCCAGCTCCTGGTCCACCGCCGCCCAGCCGCGGCGCCGGACGGCGGCCAGCACCTCGCGGAACTCGGCCTCGTCGGTGATCGTGTGCTCGGTGAGCCGGCGCAGCTCGGTCCGGCGCAGATGCGCGTCCAGCTCGGCCCCGGGCAGGTGGGCGAGCAGGACCCGGCCCATGGACGTCGGGTAGGGCGGCAGCCTGGTCCCCACCGTCAGCGAGATGGTCATGATCCGGTTCGCGGACGCGCGCGCCACGTAGACCAGGTCATCCCCGTCCAGCACGCTCACCGAGCACGACTCGTGCAGGTCCTCGGCCAGGTCCTCCAGGTGGGGCTGGGCAATCTGGGCGACGCTGAACGAGGACAGGTACGCGTAGCCGAGCGCGAGCACCCGCGGCCGGAGTGAGAACAGCCGCCCCGAGCTGCCCACATAGCCGAGCTCCTGCAGGGTCAGCAGGAACCGGCGGGCGGCGGCCCTGGTCAGCCCGGTGCGCTCGGCGACCTCGGACAGCGTGAGCGACGGGTGCTCGGAGGAGAAGCAGCGGATGACCGCGAGCCCGCGGTCAAGCGACTGGACGAAATCCGTCCGGCGCGGCCCGTCCGGCCGCCCGTCCGCCGAAGTGTTCACATAGCGAACGATAGCGCGCACCCAGGCCCTCCGCCACGCGCCGCCAGGCCCCAGGCCAGCGCCCCGGGCGGCGGCCGCGCCGCCACGAAGCCGCTACGAACCGGCTGACCGGCGGGCGGCCACCTCGTACAGCGCGATCCCGGCAGCCACGCCGGCGTTGAGCGACTCGGTGACGGCGGTCATCGGGATCCGGACCGTCAGGTCGCACTGCTGCCTGACCAGCCGGGAAAGCCCCTGCCCCTCGGAGCCAGCCACCAGTACCAACGGTTCGCCCGCGACCGCCAGGCTGCCGGCCGGGTCGGCAGCCCCGGCGTCGAGGCCCACCACGAACAGCCCCGCCGCCTGGTACGCGGCGAGCGCGCGGGCCAGGTTGGGCGCCTGCGCGACCGGCAGCCTGGCCAGCGCCCCGGCCGACGCCTTCCACGCCCCGGCCGTGACCCCGGCCGCGCGCCGGGCTGGCACCACGACCCCGTGCCCGCCGAACGCAGCGGCCGACCGGGCGATCGCGCCCAGGTTGCGCGGGTCGGTCACCCCGTCCAGGGCGATGATCAGCGGCACCTCGCCTGCTTCGGCTGCCCGGGCGATCAGGTCATCCGGGTGGGCGTACCGGTAGGGCCGGATGCGCAGCGCCAGGCCCTGGTGCACCGCCCCGCCGGTGAGGCGGTCAAGTTCCGCCCGGCCCGCATCCACCAGCGGCACCCCGGCCACGGCGGCGAGCCTGGCCGCATCGGCAACCCGGCTGTCCGAGTCCGCCCGCGGGCCGACGTACAGAGCGGCCGCGGGGACGCTCGCCTGCAGCGCCTCGAGCACCGCGTTCCGGCCCGCGACGACCTCCGCGGCGTGCCCGGCCCCGCGCGCCCCGGCACCGCGCGTCACGGCACCGCCCCGGGCGGTGCCCTCCCGGGCGCGACCGTCCCGGGCGCCACCGTCTCGGGCGCCACCGTCTCGGGCGCCTGCGGCTCGGTCACTCCCGTCCCGGCCGGCTCCGGCCTTCCCGGCCTTAGCCGCGGCCGCTGCCCGGCGCTGCGCAGGGTGGCCCGGCCGCAGGTGCGCGGGCGGGGTGGGCCCCTTCCCGGCCAGCTTCCGCTTGCCATAGCCGCCGGTGCCGGGCCGGGGCTTGCCCGACTTGGCGCGTCCGCCCGGCCCGGCTGGCCGCTGCTGTGCAGCGCCGCCGGACCGGTCACCGCCGGACCGGCCGCCGCCTGCTCGGCCGCCCCCGCCTGACTGGCCGCCGCCTGCTCGGCCGCCCCCGCCGGACCGGCCGGGCTGCCCGCCCGTGCCCCCGCCGGTCAATGCTTCAATTCCCACCGTGGGCCGTACGGCGTGTCCTCCACCAGGACGCCCGCCGCCTTGAGCTCATCCCTGATCGCGTCGGCCGCCTCGTAGTCCTTGCGCTGCCTGGCCGCCTCCCGCTGCGCGAGCGCCAGCCCGGCCAGGGCGCTCACGACCGGGCGCAGGTCACCGCCGCCCTCGGCCAGCCAGGGCTCGGCCAGCGGGTCGAGCCCGAGCACCCCGAGCATGGCCCGCACCTCGGCGAGCCGGGCGGTCACCACCGCCGTGTCGCCGGCCGCCAGCGCGGTGTTGCCGGCGCCGACCGCCTCGTGCACCACCGCCAGTGCCTGCGGGACCGCCAGGTCATCGTCCATGGCGGCCGCGAATGCCGCCGGGACCTGCGGCGCCGGCTCCCCGGCGCCGGACACCTCGGCCGCGCGGGCGGCGAATCCCTCGAGCTTCCGGTACGCGGCAACCGATTCGGCCAGCGCGTCGGCCGAGTATTCGAGCGCGGAACGGTAATGTGCCTGGCCGAGGTAGTAGCGCAACTCAGCCGGCCGCACCTGCCTGAGCACTACGTCGGTCAGCAGCGAATTACCGAGCGACTTGCTCATCTTCTCGCCGGCCGTGTCCACCAGGCCGTTGTGCAGCCAGTAGCGGGCGAAGCGGTCGCCAGCCGCCCGGGACTGCGCCTGCTCGTTCTCATGGTGGGGGAACACCAGGTCGAGCCCGCCGCCGTGGATGTCGAACTCGGGCCCCAGGTACTTGGTCGCCATCGCGGAGCATTCCAGATGCCACCCCGGGCGGCCTGGGCCCCACGGCGTCTCCCAGGCCGGCTCGCCGGGCTTGGCGCCCTTCCACAGCGCGAAGTCGCGCGGGTCCCGCTTGGCCTCGGCCGGCTCGGTGTCGTCGGCTGGCCGCATGTGCTCGGGCCGCTGCCCGGACAGCTCCCCGTAGCGGGGGTAGGAGCTGACGTCGAAGTAGACGCCACCGCCCGCGGCGTAGGCGTGCCCGCCGTCGATGAGCCGCCGCATGAGGGTGATCATCTCCGGCACGTGGCCGGTGGCCCGGGGCTCCACATCCGGCGGCAGGCAGCCGAGCGCGTCGTAGGCGCGGCTGAAGGCACGCTCGTTCCGCTGCGCGACCTGCCAGTACGGGACCTCCTCGGCCGCGGCCACGCGCAGGATCTTGTCGTCGATGTCGGTCACGTTCCGGCAGAACAGGACCTGGTACCGGCTCTTGGCGAGCCAGCGCACCAGGATGTCGAAGACGACCCCGGACCGGATGTGGCCGATGTGCGGCGGGGCCTGCACCGTCGCCCCGCACAGGTACAGCGACGCCTTCCCGGGCACGACCGGGGAGAACTCGCGGACCGCACGGGCGGCGGTGTCATAGAAACGCAGGCTCACGGCGACAAGGCTACCGGCGGCGGGCCGTCCGGGGGGCGCGCGCCGCGGCGTGCCCGCCGCCGCCGGCGGGCACGCCAGGCCGGCCGCTCACGGGCCGGTGAACACGGCCTCCCCGTCCTGATAGGAGTAGATCTCAGTGCCGCCGATGAACGCCCGCTCGACCCGGCTGAACACGTCGAGCGGATCCCCCGACCAGATCGCCAGGTCCGCGTCCTTGCCCGGCTCGATCGAGCCCAGCCGGGCGTCGACACCCATGATCCGCGCCGGATTGATCGTCATCGCGCGCAGCGCGGTGTCCCGGTCCAGTCCCTCCTTCACCGACAGCACGGCCTGGTGGCTGAGCATGTTGACGGGGACCACCGGGTGATCGGTCGTGATCGCGACCGTCACCCCCGCCCTCGCCAGCCGGCCCGGGTTGGCCAGCGAGCGGTTGCGCAGCTCCACCTTGGACCGGCTGGTCAGCAGCGGCCCGATGATCACCGGTATGCCCCTGGCCGCGAGGATGTCGGCGAGCACGTTCGCCTCGGTGCCGTGGTCGATCACCAGGTCGTAGCCGAACTCGGCGGCGATCCGGAGCGCGGTCGCGATGTCGTCGGCGCGATGGCAGTGCTGGCGCCAGGGAATCTCCCGCCGCAGCACTAACCCGAGCGCCTCCAGCTTCAGGTCACGGTCGACCGGCTTGCGGTCGGCTTCCGGGCGGCCCTGCTCGTGGCCGAGCCGCTGCAGGTAGTTGGCCGCATCGACGAGCGCGCCGCGGATCACGGCCGCCGTGCCCAGCCGAGTGCTGGGTGCCCGCTGCTGGTCGCCGTGCACTCGCTTCGGGTTCTCCCCCAGCGCTGACTTCATCCCCGACGGCTGGCGCAGCACCATCTCGTCGACGGTGCGGCCCCAGCTCTTCAGCGCCACGGTCTGGCCGCCGACGGGGTTCCCGGAGCCGGGGTTCACGTTGACCGCCAGCACCCCGCCGCTGATCGCGTCGCGGAACCCCTGCTCGGCCGGGTTGATCGCGTCCAGCGCCCGGACCTGCGCCGTGACCGGCTCAGTCATCTCGTTGACGTCACGCCCTGCCCAGCCCTCGGCCTCCTCATGCACGCCGACGTGCGTGTGGGCGTCGATCAGCCCCGGCAGCACCCAGCCGCCAGCGGCGTCGACGACCCTCGTGCCGGGCGGGACGGCCACGTCGCTGCCGACGGCGGAGATCCTGCCGCCGGCCACGAGCACGGTCCCGTTCTCGATCGGCTCCGAGGTAACCGGCACCACCCGGCCGCCGGTGATCGCCACGCTCCCGTTCGCCACCGCTCTCCCTTCGGCTGCCCTGCAGGCTCCTGCCGTCACCATGATCGGCGAAGCCGTCCGCGACGATACTGTCAGACCGGTCACTTAGCCTGTGCGCCGTGACCGTGCACGAGCTTTCCCGGGCGGACGCCCGCCGCATCGCCGTGCGGGCGCAGCTGCTCGACAGCGCCCGGCCCGCCGCCCTGCTGGACGTGGTCCGCCGGCTGACGCTGCTGCAGATCGACCCGACCGCGGCGATCGCGCCGAACGCGGACCTGGTGGCGTGGAGCCGCCTCGGGCCTTCCTACTCGCGAGCTGACCTGGACGCCGCGCTGGCGAGCAGGGCGCTGCTGGAGCTGCTGGCGCTGATCCGGCCTGGCGAGGATCTCGCGCTGTACCGGGCGGACATGGCCCGCTGGGACGCGGCCGGGCGCGGGGAGCTGACCGGCTGGCGGGCGGTCTACCGCGACTGGGTGCGCGCCAACGACGCGTGCCGCCGCGACATCCTCGCCCGGCTGGAGAAAGCCGGGCCGCTGCCCTCCCGTGAGCTCCCCGACACCTGCCAGGTGCCGTGGCGATCGACCGGATGGACCAACAACCGCAACGTCACCAGGCTGCTGGACTTCATGACGGCGCGGGGCGAGGTCGCCGTCGCCGGGCGCAGCGGCGCCGAGCGGCTGTGGGACCTGGCCGCGCGGGTCTACCCCGATCACCCGGTCGTCCCCGGGGACGAGGCGCTGCGGATCCGGAACCAGCGGCGGCTGCGGGCGCTGGGCATCGCCCGGGCCACCGGGGCGGGATACCCGGTCGAGCCCGCGGTCGTGGGCGAGGCCGGCGAGCCGGCCGTGGTCGAGGGGGTCAAGGGCACCTGGCGGGTCGATCCCACCCAGCTCGGCCGGCCGTTCTCGGGCCGGTCGGCGCTGCTGTCCCCCTTCGACCGGCTGATCCACGACCGCAAGCGCGCCGTCGAGCTGTTCGGGTTCGACTACCAGCTGGAGATGTACAAGCCGGCCGCCAAGCGCCGGTGGGGGTATTTCGCGCTGCCGATCCTGTCCGGCGACCGGCTGGTGGGCAAGCTCGACGCCGCCGCCGACCGCGACGCCGGCGTGCTGCGGGTCCGCGCGATCCACCAGGACGTCCCGTTCACCAAGGCCATGACGGCGGACACCCAGCGCGAGATCGGCAGCCTGGCCGAGTGGCTCAAGCTGGACCTCGCCCTGCCCGGGTGAGCGCAACTGGCGTATTGGAGCAACGATCAGGCAAGGGCCTGACGTGTGCTAGCATCGGTACATGTCACTGAAACGCACCAACGTGTACGCGGATCCCAGCGATCTCGCACTGATCAAAGAGATAGCCGCCCGCCGGGGTGTCCCGGAAGCGGAAATCATCCGGGAAGGCATTCACCTTGCCGCGTTGAGCAACCGGGTATGGGACGACCCTTTCGACTGGCCGACATTCGAGGGGAACGGGGAGACCGCGACGAGCCAGCAGGTGACCGACGCGGTCGCCCGAGCTAACCGGTGATCGTCGTAGCCGATACCTCCGGGATCATCGCCGCATCCGACCGGAACGCGCCCGAGTCCGCCGCCTGCCAGGACATTCTCAGGGAGGCGGGCATGGCGATCATCTCACCGCTGGTGCTTGCCGAGGTGGACCATGTGGCTAAGGCCCGGTTCGGAGCGCGTGCCCGGACAGAAATCCTGGACTTCATAATCGCCCAGGTGCACCGGATGCGCTTCCTGGTACCACAGGTGAGCTCAGAGATACTCGACACCGCGCGCCTAGTCCAGCAACGATATGCCGGCCTCGACCTGGACTTGGCTGACGCGGTCAATGTCGCACTCGCCGCGGACTATCGCACCAATGAGGTGCTCACTCTCGACCGGCGTGACTTCCGCGCGGTGCGCCCGCTCACGCCGCACAAGGCATTCAGGCTGCTGCCCGACGACCGTTAAGGGCAGCGCTTCCGCACTGACCTTCCCGGCCTCGGCCTCACGCGGCGGCGTGCTTGGTGGCCAGCAGCGCCCACAGGAAGTCCTCGCCGAAGCAGGTCCCGTCGGCGTCCGCCTTCCGCATCTGGCGGAGCACGCGGACCCGGAACGGCGGCTGGTCCCACAGGGCGCGCAGGCGGTCCGCCGGGTAGCCGAGGCCGCCGCCCAGGCTTGCCCGCTGGTACACCTCCTGGTCGGAGTAGCCGCTGCCGCCCTCGGGCCGGAAGCACACCAGGCCATAGCCGCCGCCCGGCTTCAGGGCGCGGTCAACGAGCCGGACGTAGTCCTGGCGGCGGTGCGCGGCAGGTGGTGGAAGCAGCCGGCGTCGTACACGAGGTCGCAGGACCCGGCCGGGACCTGCGCGGCAAAGATGGAGCAGCGCCGGAACTCCGGCCGGACGCCGGCCTGCCGTGCGCGCTCCCTGGCCCAGGCAATTGCCCGTTCGGAAAAATCAACGGCGGTGACGTCGCATCCCTGGCGAGCCAGGAATATCGCGTTCCGCCCGTTCCCGCAGCCGAGCTCGAGCACGCGCCCGGGGGCGATCAGGCCTTCGCTGAGCCACTCGGCGAGGTTCTCGTCCGGGCGGATGGTGAAGAACGGGACGGGCCGGGCGCGGTCCGCGAAGAACCCGTCCCACCAGCCGGCGTCCTCGGCGGGCCAGGCGAGTTCCCGGTCAGGATCTGGCACCGCGCGCCCAGGTCCAGGCGTACTCCGGGTCCTCGGCGCGCCGCGCGGCCGGGCCGAGCCCCAGCGGCCGGAAGGTGTCGATCATCACGGCGGTCTCATCGGTGGTGGTCCTGCCCTCGGCCAGGCCGGCCACCGCCGCCTCGACCGCGCCCGGCTGCGGGCCGTGCGTGAACCCGGAGGGGTGGAGGGTGATCGAGCCGATGCCGACCCCGGACCCACGGCGGGCGGAGTAATCCCCGGCCACGTAGAACATCATCTCGTCGGAGTCCACGTTGTGGTGGTGGTACGGGATCGGGACGGCGGCGGGGTCGAAGTCCAGCGGGCGCGGGCAGAACGAGCAGATGACGAAGTTCGGGCCCTCGAACGTCTGGTGCACCGGCGGCGGCGCGTGGGTGCGCTTCACGACCGGCTCGAAGTCGGCGATGTTGAACGCGAACGGGTACAGGCAGCCGTCCCAGCCGACCACGTCGAACGGGTGCCTGGCATAGGTGAGCCGGGTGAGCCCGGCCCTGGTGCGGACCGTCACCGGCACGTCATCCCCCTCGGCCAGCAGCGGGCCCGCCGGGCCGCGCAGGTCACGCTCGCTGTAGGGGGCGTGCTCCAGGAACTGGCCGTAGGCGGACAGGTATCGCCGCGGCGGCCGGATATGCCCGCCCGCCTCAACCGTCAGCGCGGTGACGGTGCCCGCTGGCAGCCAGCGGTGAATGGTGCCGCGCGGGACCACGACATAATCGCCCGACCCTGCCTCGATGGCACCATAAACCGATTCAAAACGGACGCTGCCGGTAGCGATGTAAACCGCTTCGTCACCCTCGGAATTGCGGTAAAGATCTGACCCGGCGTCCGCGCTGGCAAAGGATATGCGCACATCGTCATTGGCGAACATGAGCTGGCGGCCGAGCACCAGGTCCCCGCCCGCGGGCAGGTCACCGGTCCGGACGTGGCGCGGCAGCAATGGGTGGTTAGGGCCGACCGGGCCCGCCTCGGCGGCGCTGATGCCCTCGCTCTTGGAGATAGCGGTCGGCGGGTGCACGTGGTACAGCAGCGAGGAGTCCGAGACGAACCCCTCTTCACCCATGAGTTCCTCGGAGTAGAGGCCTCCGTCGGGGCGGCGGAAACGGACGTGGCGCTTGCCGGGAATCTCCCCGACCACCCGGTAGTAAGGCATATCGTCTCCTTTGACGCCGGGACCGCGCGGGCGTGCGGGCGGCAGGCTGGAGATCCGCCCGACGTGCCCTACTCCTGACTATAGGAGGGCCGGGCCAGCGAGCGGCGTGGCGGCGGCGGTACCCCGCAGCGCACAACTGAAGGAAGGCGGCCGGGCCCGATGAGCAACGTTTCCAGCGACGGCAGGCCTGGCCCCGCCGACCCGCACCCGCGGCTCGGGACGGTCGCGCTGATCGCCGTGATCACCGGGGTCGTACTGCTGGCGGCCGCGGCGGCCGTGCTGTCCTACGCCGGGATCCACCAGATCGCGCTCGCGGCCGGGGTCTCGGCGGGACTGGCCCGGGGGTACCCGGTGATCTTCGACGCGATGCTGGTGATCGCGTTCGCGGCGGCCCTGGCGCTGCGCGGGGCCGGCTGGTGGACCCGGGTGTATGTGTGGTTCTCGCTGCTCCTGCTGCTGGCGGCGGTGGCGGCCGCGGATGCGGTGCACGCCATGGGGATCACGCTGCCGGCGAGGCCGTCGGCGGCGGCGGTGGCCATCATCCCGTGGGCGCTGGTGCTGCTCGGGTTCGGGCTCTGGCTGGCGATGCTGCGGCACGTGCGCCGGGTCCGTTCGGCCAGAGCCGGCGGGAAGGGCGCAGGCGCCTGGAACCCGGCCCGCCCGGATCGTGATTCGCTGGTGGAAGTGCGGCCAGCGGCGACCGCGCCCGGCCTGGAAACCAGGGCCGCGCCGGGCCCGCTGCCGCAGCGGACCAGTCAGTTCTCGCCCGCGCCGCACCCGCCGGGACAGCCGGCCGGGCAGGCCGGGCACTGGCACGGGCAGGGTCCGGGGCCGGCTGGTCCGGGGCCGGCTGGTGCGGCCGGTGCGGCCGGTGCGGCGCAGGGTCCGGGGCCGGCTGATGCGGGGCCGACTGGTGCGGCTGGTTCGGCGCAGGGTCCGGGGCCGGCTGATTCGGGGCAGCCTTCGTTCGTTTCCGCGCGGTTCGACCGGGTGCGGAGCACGCCGCTCGCCCCCGCCGGTGAGGCACGCCGCGATGAGGCCCCGGCTAGCGACGGAACCCCGAACGTGCCCACGGCCGGCAACGTGCCCACGGCCGGAGACAAGCCCGCGTCCGAGGACAAGGCCCCGGCCGGCAACAACGCCGGGGGCGGAGACAAGGCCCCGGCCGGCCACAACGCCCCGGCCGGCCACAACGCCGCCTCCGAGGACAAGGCCCCGGCCGGCAACAACGCCCCGGGCGGAGACAAGGCCGGGGGCGG
>JAIRTY010000308.1 GCA_031254715.1 Nocardiopsaceae bacterium
GGGAAAAAAGATGAAGTTTTTTCAATTTGTGCGATAACCGACAGCATAACCAAAAACGTAAAAATAGAGCCGACACTTCCGCTCTTTTACCCGAGATTGATTTACCTGAATTTGGCGGATGCAACAGGCAAATATTACCGGTATATTCCAGAAAAAAAAGGAGAGTTACACTTGCATCTGTCTCTACCACACGTTAATTCTTTTCAAATGTCGCCGAAAGATGAAAGCGAAAAAATTAATACGGGTTTTTGGGGTCTTGCCATTGGGCTTGATTATTACCATTTGGAAAAACAGTTCATTAATTTTAGGTTTTCAGGCGTCATGGATTTTTTTATACCAGTTCCAGCGGCAGTTGATATTGGCGGTGAACATGAAACTTTGAGTTCATTGTATATAAGCCTTTCTAACAACCATAAATTAGGGAGATTTAGCATTGGTTATGGGCTCTCGTATGCAAGAAATAATTGGAATTTCAGTTACGAAGATTGGGGAAACCCTCCACCACCGACGCGTGACCCTGTAACTAAAAATCACTATACATTCGGTTTAGTTTTCCCGACTTATTTTCAGTTTAGACATTGGCTCAATATCGGAGTTGTTTATAGACCAACTTTTTACAGACCAAATATGACTGACAAATTCTTATATGAGCACTTAATAAGTATTGATTTTGCATGTAAACTCAAACTGAAAAAGTAATTATGTCAACGAATTATAGAATAACGAGAGATAGTATATCGGACAAAAGACCAGCCTACAACGAGCGGTTTGGCGCAACGGCGGCGGCGACGTGCTGCAGGGGGTCTCGCTCACCGTGCCCGAGGGCGGCATCACCTGCGTGGTGGGGCCGAACGGGGCCGGCAAGTCCACCCTGCTGGGCACGATCAGCGGCCTGCTGCGGCCCCGGCTCGGCCAGGTGACGCTGCACGGCGAGCGGCTCACCGGCCGGAGCCCGCGGCAGATCCTGGAGCTGGGCGTGGTGCAGGTGCCGCAGAACCACAGCCTGTTCCGGGACATGACGGTGCGCGAGAACATCGCGCTCGGCGGCTACATACTGCGCGACCGGAAGCTGGGCGAGCAGCGGCTGGACCAGGTGCTCGCGATGTTCCCGCAGGCGCGCGAGTGGCTGGGGAAGAAGGCCGGCAGCCTGTCCGGCGGGCAGCAGCGGCTGGTGGAGTTCGCGCGCTGCCTGATGCTCGACCCGAAGCTGGTGATCCTGGACGAGCCGTCGATGGGCCTGGCCCCCAAGGTGCTCAAGTCGGTGTTCGACGCGGTCCGGATGATGAACGCCCAGGGCAAGACGATCCTGCTGGTCGAACAGAACGCGCGGGCCGGGCTGCGGCTGTCCACGCACGGGGTGGTGCTGGAGAACGGCCGGGTGCGGCTGTCCGGCAGCGGCCGCGAGGTGCTTGAGCACCCCGAGATCGGCGCCCTCTACCTGGGCGGCGCCGTCGCGAGCGGCAGCGGCACCGCCCCTTGATCGTCGACGCGCATTGCCACGTCATCGTCGAGGAGATGACGGCTCCGGGCGTGCCGGAGGACTGGCGCCCGGTGGTCACCAGGCCCGGCGGGCAGTACCGGCTCGGCTTCCGCGGCCGGGAGATCAACTCCGTCACCGGCGAGTTCACCGACATCGACGTGATGCTCGGGCAGGCCGCCGCCACCGGCGTTGACCACCTGCTGCTATCCCCCTGGATCAACCTGGTGCCGGTGGACGCCGGGCCGGACGAGGCCCGGCTGGTCTGCCAGGTGCAGAACGAGGCGCTCGCGGCGGCCGTGGCCGCCCGGCCGGGGCGGCTCACCGCGGTCGGTGCCGTCGCCCTGCAGGACCCGGCGCTCGCCGCCCGCCAGCTCGCCGAACTGGTCACCGTGCCCGGAATCTGCGGGGCGGAGATCCCGGCCAGCGTCTCCGGCCGCTACCTGGGCGACGACTTCTTCCTTCCGTTCTGGGAGGCCGCGGAGGCGACCGGCGCGGTGGTGTTCATCCACCCCGCCACCCACGGGCTGGGCCTCCCCGTGCTGGCCGGGTACTACCTGTGGAACTCGGTGGGCAACCCGCTGGAGACCGCGGTCACCGCCGCGCACATCGCCGTGGCCGGGGTGCTCGAGCGGCACCCCCGGCTGCGGGTGCTGCTCGCGCACGGCGGTGGGGCACTGCCGGTGGTACGCGGCCGGCTGCGGCGGGCGTTCGCGGTCCGGGCCGAGGCGGCGGCGCGGTCCCGGGCCGGGCCGGACGAGTCGCTGCGGCGGTTCTTCTACGACACCGTGACCCATGACCCGGGCCTGCTGGCTGACCTCGTGCGATACGCCGGGCCCGAGCAGGTCCTGCTCGGCTCGGACCGCCCGTTCGACATGGGCACCGACGACCCGGCCGCCGAGGTCAGGGCACTGGGCCTGGGCGCGGCGGAGGAACTCGTGCTCGGCGGCAACGCGGCCCGGCTGACCGGAACCGGAGATGGCTGACCGCGCCGGTACTGCCGGGAGCGGCCCGGCTCTCGACGGATCCCGCCGGCCCGGGATACCTTCGATCCGCCCCGCCCCCCTGCCGCAAGGAAGCCCCCCGTGCCAGTGATACGCCGCCCCGGGCAGTTGCCGCTGCGCCGGGGCGCGGGCTGGTCCTGGCAGGACTGGGCGGGCCCGGCCGCGTTCGGGGAGCAGGTCCCGATGGAGGCGAGCTGGCACCAGCTCGGGCCTGGCACCACCGGACCGGTGTTCCCGCTGGCCGGCACGGAGGCGCTCGCCTACGTGATCGCGGGCGGCGGCACGGCGGCGGCGGGGGGCGAGGACTTCCCGCTCGCTCCCGAGAGCGTGCTATGGCTGGCGGGCTGCGACGGGATCCGGCTTGCGGCCGGTACCGGCCGGCTGGAGGTGCTGGTCGCCGAGACGGCGCCGGCCGGCGAACCGCCCGCGCCGCTGCGCAAGCTGCTCACCGCGGCCGAACTGCCGCACCTGGTCTCCACCCGGGACACCCGTGACCGGCTCGACCTGGTGACCGACGAGGTGCCGGTGGGAGCGACGCGGATCCGGGCCGACCGGATCATCTACCACCCGGGGGACACCTCGGCCGCGCACTACCACACCGGGTGCTACCACGTGTTCTGCGTGCTGGCCGGATCCGGCCTGCTGCACGACGGCAGCAGCAGCCACCGGCTCACGACCGGGATGAGCGCCCTGGCGGGCCCGGGCGAGGTGCACTGGTTCGAGAACGACCGGCCCGGGGACTTCGCGTTCGTCGAATTCTGGGCGCCGCCGCCGGCCGGCACCGAGTGGACGGTGCCAGCTGACCGCTGCACCTGGGCCGCGGGCTGACCGGCGCCAGGACGGAGTGCCATGGACTATCAGCGGGCGGAAGCCAAGCAGGCAGCCCGGGAGCGCGTCACCGGCCTGTGGGCGGCCACCACCACGCCGTTCGGTCCGGACGGGGCGGTGGACGAGGCCGCGCTGCGGGCCGACATCGACCGGCTCACCGGCGAGCTGCACGTCGACGGGATCTTCTGCGGCGGCGTGATGAGCGAATTCTGGGCGCTGTCGGTGGCGGAGCGGCGGCGGCTGACCGAGGTCGTGGTGGCGCAGGCCGGCCGGAGATGCCCGGTGCTCGCCCACACCGGCCACCACTCGGCAGCGGAGACGATCGGGCTCACCAGGCACGCGGCGGAGGCGGGGGCGGACTTCGTTGCCGTGATCAACCCGTACTACCCGCCAGCCTCGGACGAGGGCCTGTACGAGTGGTACGCGCGGGTGTGCGCGAGCGTGGACATCGGTGTCTGGCTGTTCGACACCAGCTACGCCGGGGTGTCACTGTCCGATGACCTGATCGCGCGGCTGGCCGCGATCGACAACGTGGTCGGCATCAAGGTCGGCCGCGACCATGCCAGGTACCTGGCGCTGCTGGCCCGGTTCGGCGGCCAGATCCTGGTGTGCTCGCCGCACGAGGAAACCTGGCTGGCGGACATGCGTGACCACGCCCAGCGGGCGTACATGTCGTCCGCGGCTCCCTACCTGTACCAGCGGCCGGACTGGCAGCCGATGCGCGAGTACACCCGGCTGGCGCTCGCCGGGGAGTTCGCCAAGGCGGAGGAGGTGGCGGCGACCCTGGAGCCGGTCCGGGCGGTCGCGGCCAGGTGGCTGCGCGGCAGGCCACGCCAAGCCGACAACCTGGCGTCGATCAAGGCCTGGGCAGGGCTGGCCGGCCTGTCCGGGGGCCCGGTCCGCCCGCCGCTGGTCTCCCTGGCCCCGGCGCAGCAGGCAGAGCTGGCCGACGAGCTGGCCGGGGCGGGCCTGCTCCCACCCGGCCACGCGGGTCCCGTCTCCGGCTAGGCCGGCGCAGGGGCCTCGCGGGCGGGCCTGCTCATCACCGCGGCCGGGTCGTGGCCGAGGTCGGTGAGCAGGACGATGGCGGCGTTGCGGCCCGGCGCCCCGGTGATCGATCCGCCCGGATGGGTGGTGCCGCCGGTCTGGTACAGGCCCGGGATCGGCATCCGGTGGCTCGCCCAGCCCGGCGCCGGCCGCAGCGGGCCGCTGAACGCTGGCCCCCGGTTGCCGCCGTGGAAGGCGCCGTGGATCATGTGCGGGTTGAGCTGCTCGATGTCGGCCGGGGACTTGGTGAGCTCGCCCAGGATGACCTCGTCGGTGAGGTTCGGCGCGTGCTCGCGGACCCGGGCCAGCAGCCGCCGGGCGTGCTCGTCCTTGACCGCGTCCCAGCCGCCCGCCACGGTGTCCGGGCCGCCCGGCCCGGCGGGCGGCTGGTAGGACTGCGGGGTGAGGATCTTCACCGTGTGACCGCCCGCCGGGGCGCGCCCCGGGTCGGCGAGGGTGGGGGTGGCCACCAGCACCCAGGCCGGGTCGGCCAGGTAGCGGCCCGCCCGCAGGTCGGCGCCCATCTGCAGGACGTCCTCCGGCCAGCCGGCCAGCCCGGCGGACACCGCGGACCGGGGCCCGTGCGGGGAGGCGAATTCGGGCGCCGCGGTCGTGCAGTAATAGGTGGCGAATCCGGGCACGCCCACGTCGTAGGTGTCCACGCCGTAGTGGAACTCCTCCGGCCACGCGCTGGCCGGTGCCATGTCCCGCAGGTGCTGGACGTGGACCGAGGACACCACGGCCACCCGGGCCCGGTACTGCTCGCCGTCGGCGGTCTCGACGCCGGCGCACCGGCCGTCCTCGATCAGCAGCCGGCTCACCCGGCGGTCGCAGACCACGGTGCCGCCGTGGCCGGCCAGGTAGCCGGTGAGGGCGGCGGTCAGCCGGCCGGACCCGCCGAGCGGGATGGACCAGCTCCGCTGCTGGCGCCCGAACGTCTGCTGGTAGGGCAGGACGCCGGTGCCGGGCATGTCGCCCGGCTGGAACACCTGGAACGCCATCCAGAGCAGGAACGCCTGCACGTGGCGGCTGCTGAACTCGTGCCGGACCACCTCGACCGCCGACAGCTGCCGGCGGCGGGCCCAGATCTTCCCGCGCGGGTGGGCCGACAGCATCTCCTCCAGCGAGGGGCCGAACCCGACCGGGGTGAACTGGTTGCGGCTGAAGATCGACTTGACCTGGTCATACTCGTCTAGAAGCCGCCGGTAGGCGGCGGCGTCGGGGCGCGAGAACCTGGCGATCTCCTCGATCGTCCGCTCCGGGTCCAGCCACATGGTGAGCTGCTCGCCGTCCGGGAAGGCGACCTGCTCCACCGGGTCCGGCTCCGCGTAGCGCAGGCCGTAGCCGGAGATCAGCCCCAGCTCGTCGGCCGCGAGGACCGGGTTGACCCTGATCATCGTGTGGCCGGTGGCGCAGGTGTCGATGCCGAAGCCAGGCAGCAGCAGCTCCTCGGTAGCGGCGCCGCCGCCGGGAATCGCGCGGGCATCGAGCACCAGGCACCGGTAGCCTGCCTTGGCCAGGTAACAGGCGGTGACGAGGCTGTTGTGGCCGGCTCCCGCCACCACGATGTCGGCGCTTGCGGTCATACCGCAAACCTTTGCAGCAACCCCGCCCGCCGGCAACCCCTGGCCGGCCGGTTACCCGGCGGACCCCGCCGGTCAGCGGCCGCGGCTGACCTGGCGCAGGAACTCGGCGTTGGACGAGGTGCCGCGGGCCCGGCCGAGCAGCAGCTCGGCGGCCTGCTGCGGGTCCAGCCCGGCCAGTGCCCGGCGCAGCTTCCCGGCCGCCTCGTACTCGTCGGGCGGCAGCAGCAGGTCGTCACGCCGGGTGCCGGAGGCGGCGACGTCCACGGCCGGGAAGATGCGCTTCTCGGCCAGGTCGCGGCGCAGCCGCAGCTCCATGTTGCCGGTGCCCTTGAACTCCTCGAACAGCACGTCGTCCATCCGCGACCCGGTCTCCACCAGGGCGGTGGACAGGATGGTCAGCGAGCCGCCCGCTTCCAGGTTGCGGGCGGCACCGAGGAACTGGCGCGGCGGCTGCAGCGCGGAGGTGGCGACCCCGCCGGCCAGGATGCGGCTGCTGGCGGGGGCGGCCAGGTTGTAGGCGCGGCCGAGCCGGGTGATGGAGTCCAGCAGGACCACCACATCGCGCCCCAGCTCGGCAAGGCGCTTGGCCCGCTCGATGGCCAGCTCGGCGACCATGATGTGATCGGCAGCCGCCTGGTCGAAGGTGGAGTAGATGACCTCGCCGGCCACCGTCCGGCGCAGGTCGGTGACCTCCTCCGGCCGCTCACCGACGAGCACGACCATCAGGTCGGCCGAGGGGTGGCCGGCCCCGATGGCGGCGGCGAACTCCTTGAGCACCATGGTCTTGCCGGCCTTGGGCGGGGCCACGATGAGCCCGCGCTGACCCTTGCCGACCGGGCTGACGAGGTCGATGATGCGCGCCGTCGGCGAGGGCGAGCCGGCTTCCAGCCGCAGCCGCTCCGCCGGGTACAGCGGGGTGAGCTGTTCGAACCGGGGGCGGCTGACGGCCTGCCCGGGCGGCAGCGCGTTGACGGTGTCCAGCCCGGTCAGCACGCCGGGGGCGCCGCGGTCCGCCCGGGCCGAGCCGGTGACGTGGTCGCCCTTGCGCAGGCCGTACTGGCGGACCTGGGCGCGGGTCAGGCCGATGTCGCCGCTGCCTTTCCGGTAGCCGGACCGGCGCAGGAAGGCGCGCCCGCCGGCGGTGTCGACAATGCCCGACACCGGCGCCGGCGCCGGGCGGGCACCGCCGGCCCGCGCACCCGGCGAGGCCGGGCTTTCGCGGGTGCCGGCGGCATTTTCCTGGGTGATGACAGGCAGGCTGAAAAATTCCTTTCTGAGGCAGGCTAAATAGCACTGCTGGCGCGAATTGAGCGCCGGGAAGTGGCCGTGCGCAGGAAGTGCCAGGAGCAGGGCAGGCGCAGGCCTGCGCGCCCTCAGAAAGACCTGGCCAGGACGGCCATGATCAGGAAGGCGGGAGAAAAAGACGCCGGAGGCGAGAACCGCAACGGCGGAATGATGACCCGCCGGTAGCGACTATATACCAGGGCGCTGCCCTTGCGCCAATTCCCGCAGTGAGGGCCCGGCCAGCCGCTGCCTCGTCCACTCGGACAGCGCCGTCGCGCCCAGCGATTCGTAGAACCGGCGGGCGGGGTCGTTCCATTCCAGCACCGACCATTCCAGCCGCTGGTAACCGCGCTCCAGGCAGATCCTGGCCAGCTCGGCCAGCAGCGCCCGGCCGTGGCCGCCCCGGCGCCGCTCCGGCCGCACGTAGAGGTCTTCCAGGTAGATCCCGTGGCTGCCGGTCCAGGTCGAGTAGCTCAGGAACCACACCGCGAAACCGGCCACCTCGCCGTCCTCCTCAGCGACGTGCGCGAACAGCGCCGGCGGCGCGGCCAGCAGGGCCCGTCGCAGGTCCGCCTCGGTGGCCGTGACCTCGGCCAGGCCGTGCTCGTACGCGGCGAGCTCGCGGATCAGCTGATGGATCGCCGGGACGTCGCCGGGCCCGGCGGGCCGGATCATCCCGCCCCGGCCTGGCCGGCCCCGGCTGCGGCGGGCACCGCCGCAGCGGGTTCCCCGGCCGGGGCCGGGGGGAGCGGGAACAGGTACCGGAGCCGGAACCGGTCCGCCGGGACGACGATCTCGCTGATCTCGACCACCCGCCCGGCTGCCCGGTGTGCCCGTTCGATCACCAGCGCGGGCGCGCCGGGGGCGATGCCGAGGACTGAGGCCTCGGAGGTGAGCGACGGCCGCACCGAGATGTCCTCCGCCACCTGGTCCACGCTTAGGCCGAGCACCTGCATCCGCTCGGCCACCCCGCGGCCGGCGAACGGGCCCTGCTCCGGGAACGCCACCGGCGTGTCCGCGGTCAGCGCCGCCGGCTCGTAGCTGGTAGCGAACTGGACCGGCGAGCCGTCGGCGGTCAGCAGGTACACGGTCCTGGTCGCCAGGTCCCGGCCGGCCAGGCCGAGCCGGCGGGCGACCTGCGCCGGCGGGACCACCCGCTGGGTCTCGTGCTCCCACGACAGCCGGCGCGGCAGCCCGTTCCCGGTGGCCGCCGGCTCCCCGTCAGGGCGGGGGCAGGCGGCGGCGCCCGGCCCGGCTCCCATCCCGAACGGGGACCCGGGGAAATGGAGCCGGTCGTGGTCGAGGTAGCGGGTGGCGGGGATGGCCCGCACGTAGGAGCCTGAGCCCGCCCGGGTCTCGATGAGGCCCTCGGCGGCGAGCACCTGCAGCGCGTGCTTGGCCGCGGTCTCGCCGACGCCGTACCTGGCCATGATGCCGTTCCGGGACGGCACCCGCGACCCGGGCCCGAGCAGGCCCTCGCGGATCTGCGCGCGCAGGTCCTCGAGCACCCGCAGGTACGCCGGGTCGCTGGCGTCACTCATGGGCGACATTCTGGCGGAGCGAGCCACAAGCTGGGTCCTAATCGCGAAGTTGGGACCGTGGCCCGGGGCCACGTCTGCCCGGCGCCACCCGTCTCGCCGCCCGGCGGCGCCGCTACCGGCGGCGGGCGATCGTCAGCCCGTCGCCGACCGACAGCATCGCCAGCTCGACCCGGTCGTCGGCCATCACGTGCTCGTTGAACTCGGCGATCGCGCGGGCGTCCGGGTCGGGGTCTGCCTCGAACACCCGCCCGTGCAGGAACGTGTTGTCCACCAGGATCGCCCCGCCGGGCCGCATCCGCGGCACGATCTCCTTCCAGTAGGACCGGTACCCGGTCTTGTCCGCGTCGATGAAGGCGAGGTCGAACCCGGGCCCGGGCGGCAGCGAGCGCAGCGTGTCCAGGGCCGGGCCAACCCGCAGCTCGATCCGGTCCGACAGGCCGGCCCGCTGCCAGAACGTTCGTGCCAGCGAGGTCCACTCCTCGCTGACGTCACAGCAGATGAGCCTGCCGCCGTCGGCCAGCCCGCGGGCCAGGCAGATGGCGGAGTAGCCGGTGAAGGTCCCGACCTCGAGCGCCTGCCGGGCACCCGCCAGCTGCGCCAGCAGGGTCATGAACGTGCCCTGCTCCGGGCCGATCTGGAGGCGGGCCTGGGCGGGGTAGCGCCGCGCCGTCTCCTCGATCAGCTCGGCCAGCAGCGGGTCCGGCGGGGTGGTGTGCGCGAGCACGTACTCGTGCACCTGCGGGGTGACATGCTCGGTTCCGGTGGCCACGGCCTTACGTTAAGGCATGCCCGCCGGCCCGCCTTAGCCTGGCCGGCCGGAGGGATACTCGGCAGGCCAGCGCTCAGCAGGCCAGCGCTCAGCAGGCGGCCCGGCGGTGGCGGGCGGCCGGGCAGCAGGGGCGGGGCGGGACGGCTCGGGCGCGTACCCGCCACCGGAATGGTCATCACGCAGCACCCGCCGCAGCACCTTGCCCAGCATGTTCTTGGGCAGCTCCTGCCGGTACTCGAACACCGTCGGGACCTTGTAGGGGGCCAGCCGCCGCGCGCAGAAGTCGGTGATCTCGCCGGGGTCGGCCCGGTAGCCGGGCATCGGCACCACGTACGCCTTCACCTGCTCGCCCCGGCGCTCGTCCGGGATGCCGATCACCGCGCAGTCGAGCACCGCCGGGTGGTCGAGCAGCGCCTCCTCGATCTCCGACGGGTACACGTTGATGCCGTCGACGATGATGACGTCCTTCTTGCGGTCAATCAGCGTGAAGAAGCCGTCCGGGCTCATCATCGCGATGTCACCGGTCCGGAGCCAGCCGCGCGAGAGCACCTCGGCGGTCTCCCGCGGCTGCCCCCAGTAGCCCTGGAACACCTGCGGCCCGTAGACCAGCAGCTCGCCGGCCTCGCCGATGAGGGCGGCGGACCGGGGGTTGTCCTCCCGGACGATCCGGGCATAGGTGCTCGGGATCGGGACCCCGACCGAGATGTGGCGGGCGTTGCCGTCCAGCGGGTTGCACATGACGACCGGCGAGCTCTCGGTGAGCCCGTAGCCCTGGACCAGCTGACCGCCGCCGGTGGCGCGCCGGAACGCGTCCACCGTCTCCCTGGGCAGCTTCATGGCCCCGGACACGCAGGTGCGGATCGACCGCAGGTTCGCCTTCCGCAGCCGCGGCGACTCGATGATCCGCTGGTACATGGGCGGGACGCCGGGGAAGATCGTCGGCTTCGTCGCCTTCGCCGCGTCGAGCACCAGGTCCACGTCGAACTTCGGCACCAGCACCACGGTGGCCCCGGCCAGCGCCGACATCGTCAGGCAGAGGGTGAGGCCGAAGATGTGGAACATCGGCAGCGTGGCCAGCGTGACCTCCTTGCCGTCCACCGCCTCCGGGTCCAGTGCCCGCGACTGGCAGGCGTTCGCCACCAGGTTGAAGTGGGTCAGCATGGCGCCCTTGGGACGGCCGGTGGTGCCGCCGGTGTACTGCAGGCAGGCGAGGTCGCGGCGGGGATCCAGTGGCACCTGGCGGTGCCGGGACCGGGCGCTGCGCAGCAGCTCGCGGAAGAACAGCAGCCCCGGGTCGTCGGGCACCGGCGCGGTCAGCTCCGCCCGCGCCTCCCGCGCCTTCTTGACCGGCAGGTGCAGCGCCAGCCGCTTGCCAGCGGGCAGGTAGTCCGCCAGCGAGGTGACGATGATGTGCTCCACCGCCGTCCCGGTCGCCGCCGCCGCCACCGTCTCGTAGGCGCGCTCGAACACCAACACGGCCTTGGCCCCGGAGTCCATCAGTTGCTGGT